>JAOZQC010000326.1 GCA_029932425.1 Planctomycetota bacterium
TGGGCTCGCGGCGAGCTGGGCCGCGAGCCCCGGCTCGAGCTTCTCGTGGCAGGAGGCGCAGCCCTCCGGGTCTTCCTCCCCTCCGAGGGCGTGGCCGGCGCGGTCTCCGCCGCAGCCGGCGGCGAGGAGGAGGGATCCCGCGAGGAGGAGGAACAGGGAGACTTCGCGAAGCATGGTGGTCCCCGGAACGAAGGCCGCGCGCGCCGGAGGGGATTCTCGGCGGGATCGCGTCTCCTGGCAAGCTCCGATCATGTGTAGAGGTGCTCCACGTCCACCGGCACGTCCAGCATCTTCAGGTAGGCGAAGAACTGGCCCCGGTGGTGGTAGATGTGCGCGATGGTGGAGAAGAGCCAGACCGCCTGGGGATGGTCGGTCCCGTAGTGGGCGCGGGTGGTCCGGCGGGCGAAGTCCTCCTCCGTCATGGATTCGAAGTACTCCTGCACGGCCCGCGTGCCCCGCGTGAAGATCTCGATCCAGTCCTCGGGTCCCGCGCCGTGCAACGCCTCCTCGATCGCCTCCACCACGTGCCGGGGGTTGCCCTGGAGGAGGGCGAGGTCGGTGAGGGGGACCGCGGCGAAGTGGTTGCCGAGCTCGAGAAGGGAGCGCATCCCGGGCGCCGGCCGGAAGTCCAGGCGGCTCACGGGGCAGAGGCGGAAGAGGCCCGTCACGCTCTGGGCCACCGCCCGAAGCTGGAAGAGAAGCTCCTCGCGGGTCACCGGTCCTCCTCCCCGGGGGGGAGACGGCTCCCGCTCCCTCCCCGTCCCTCGGACTTCTTCCCGGGCTCCTTCCGCGGCGGGGAGAGCAGCGTCAGGCCGGCGGCGGGCGCCCGGAACACCATCCCGTCCTCCTTTCGCAGATAGAGCCGGGCCCTCGCCTTCCCCTCCGTGCGGAGCAGGATGAGACAGACCACCGCCGCCCCTCCCGCGTCCATCTTCCCCTCTCCGAGCCGCCGGTAGGCGACCGGGACCTTCCCGAGCCTCCCCTCCCGGGCCCGGAGGACCCGGACCGCGGCGGTCTCCCCGGACTTCAGCCCGAGCAGCGGCACGAGGAACGGCTCCAGGAGGTCGGGCACCCACCGCCCGGGAAGGCGCTTTCGGGATCGCGTCACCCGGGGGGCGCCGGACTTCGGGTAGCGGTAGCGCTCGTGCACGAAGACCCCGGGCTTCTTCGGGGCGGGGCGGAGCCGGGCCACCGTCCGGAGGGCGGCCCTCTCCCCGCGCGCCTCCTCCAGGGTGAAGGTGCGGATCCGCCGGGTGCGGGCCTCGAGCACCGCCGTGAACCGGTCCCGGCGCGTGAGCGGACCCAGTTTCCCCGTCCGGTACTCGCGGAGGATCCGCACCGTGCCGGGCGCCTTCCCTCTCGTCACCGAGAACGCCACGCGGCCCCGGAGGACGCCCCCCTGCGCGGCGCGCTCGAAGTCCGCCCGGGAGCCGGGGCGGAGCGCCGCGGGCAGGGCCGCCACGGGGTCCGGGGGATCCCCCGCGAGGGCCAGCGCCGGGAGCAGGGCGAGCAGGAGACCCGGTCTCACTCCACGATCTCCCCGTGGTGGATCACCCGGGCCACGTGGTTCACCCCGTGGTGATAGGCGAGGAGCCGGTGGTCGTCCACGTCCAGCACGAGCAGGTCCGCCCGCTTGCCGGGGACGAGGCTTCCCACCTCGTCGTCCAGGCGCACCGCCCGGGCCGCGTTCAGGGTGGCGGCGGTGATGGCCTCCGCGGGGGTCATCCCGTAGGCCAGGCAGGCGGCGGTGAGGATGAACTGCATGTTCTCGGTCATGGAGGAACCGGGATTCAGGTCGGTGGCCAGGGCCACCACGACCCCCTCGTCGATGAGCCGCCGTCCGGGCGCGAAATCCTTCATCCCCAGGAAGAAGGAGGTCCCGGGCAGGAGGACGGCGGGGACCCCGGTGGCGGCCAGGGCCGCGATGCCGGCGTCGGAGATGCGGACGAGGTGGTCGGCGGAGGCGGCCCCCAGCTCCGCGGCCAGCTCCGCGCCCCCCAGGGGATGCAGCTCGTCGGCGTGCAGCTTCGGGGCGAGGCCCGCCTCCCGCCCCGCCCGGAGGATGCGCCGCGACTGCTCCACCGAGAAGACGCCCTCCTCGCAGAACACGTCGCAGAACCGGGCCAGGCCCCGCGCGGCCACGGCGGGGATCATCTCCTCCACGACGAGCCGCACGTAGCCCTCCCGGTCGTCCCGGTACTCGTCGGGCACCTCGTGCGCCCCGAGGAAGGTGGGCACCACGTCCCCCCGGTCGTCGAGGGCCGCGATCACCTCGAGGGAGAGGATCTCCGGCTCCGTGGCGAGACCGTACCCCGACTTGGCCTCCAGGGTGGTGGTGCCGTGCCGCAACGCCGACCGCCGGAGGCGGCGCGCCCGGTCCAGCAGGTCCTCCCGCCGCGCCTCCCGCATCCGCCGGGCGCTGTTCCGGATGCCGCCCCCCGCCCGGGCGATCTCCTCGTAGCTCTTCCCCAGGCAGCGCATCTCGAACTCGCCCTGGCGCGTGGCGGGGAAGACGAGGTGGGTGTGGGGATCCACGAACCCCGGCATCACCACCCGGCCCGCCGCGTCCACCGTCTCCCGCGCCTCGAACCGGGCCTCGAGCTCCGCGGTGGGACCCACCGCCCGGATCCGCCCGTCCCGGACGGCCACCGCGCCGCCGGGGACGATGCGGAGGTCGCGCATGGCCTCTCCCGTGACGGGGCCCGGCCGCCCGTGGTCCAGGGTGAGGAGCTCTCCCGCTCCCCGCACCAGGAGATCGACGCCCTCCATCACTCCTCCCGCATGGGGATCCGGATCCCCGCGTTCTCCGCGAAGCGGATCGCCTCCTCGTAGCCGGCGTCCGCGTGGCGGGCGATGCCGAGGCCGGGATCGTTGTCGAGCACCCGGGTCAGGCGCGCCGCCATCTCCTCCGTCCCGTCGGCGCAGATCACCTGGCCGGCGTGGATCGCGTACCCGATCCCCACCCCGCCCCCGTGGTGCACGGAGACCCAGGTGGCCCCGGAGGCGGTGTTCAGGAGGGCGTTCAGGATGGGCCAGTCCGCGATGGCGTCGGATCCGTCCTTCATCGCCTCCGTCTCCCGGTTCGGGGAGGCCACGGACCCCGTGTCGAGGTGGTCGCGGCCGATGACCACCGGCGCCTTCAGCTCCCCCCGGGCCACCATCTCGTTCAGCTCGCGGCCGAACCGGGACCGCTGGCCGTAGCCCAGCCAGCAGATCCGGGCGGGGAGCCCCTGGAACGCCACCTTCTCCCGGGCCAGGCGGATCCAGTTGCAGAGCGTCTCGTCCTCGGGGAACAGGCGGAGCACGGCCTCGTCGGTCCGGTAGATGTCCTCCGGGTCGCCGGAGAGGGCGGCCCATCGGAACGGCCCCCGGCCCTCGCAGAAGAGGGGCCGGACGTAGGCGGGCACGAAGCCGGGGAAGTCGAAGGCGTTCTCCACCCCCTCCTCCTTGGCCTGCGCCCGGAGGTTGTTGCCGTAGTCGAAGGTGACCGCGCCCCGCTCCATCAGGGTGAGCATGAGACGCACGTGCTCCGCCATGGAAGCCCGGGCGCGCCTCTCGTACTCCGCGGGGTCCTCCCGGCGCAGGTCGAGCGCCTCCTCGTAGGAGATGCCGTGGGGGACGTACCCGTTCAGGGCGTCGTGGGCGGAGGTCTGGTCCGTGAGGAGGTCCGGGGTCACCCCGCGCTCCACGAGCCGGGCCAGGAGGTCCACCGCGTTCGCCCTCACCCCCACCGAGATCGCCCGCTTCCCCCGCGCGGCCTCCAGGGCGCGGTCCACCGCGCGGTCGATGTCCTCCTCCATCTCGTCGAGGTAGTTCGTCTCGAGCCGGCGCTCGATCCGGAGGCGGTCCACCTCCGCGGCCAGGAAGGTGGCCCCCGCCATGGTGGCCGCCAGGGGCTGGGCGCCCCCCATGCCTCCGAGCCCGGCGCTCACCAGGAGCCGGCCCGAGAGGTCGCCCCCGAAGTGCTTCTTCCCCGCGGCCGCGAAGGTCTCGTAGGTCCCCTGGAGGATGCCCTGCGTCCCGATGTAGATCCAGGATCCGGCGGTCATCTGCCCGAACATGATGAGCCCCCGGTCCTCCAGGTCCCGGAAGGTCTCCCAGGTCGCCCATTTCGGAACGAGCAGCGAGTTCGCGATGAGGACGCGCGGGGCGTAGGAGTGCGTGCGGAAGACGCCCACCGGCTTCCCGGACTGGACGAGGAGCGTCTCGTCCTCCTCGAGGCGACGGAGCGTCCGGAGGATCGCGTGCACCGCTTCCCAGGAGCGGGCCGCGCGGCCGGAGCCCCCGTAGACCACGAGATGCTCGGGATCCTCCCCCACCTCCGGATCCAGGTTGTTGAGGAGCATGCGGAGAGGGGCCTCCGTCTGCCAGGAGCGGCAGGAGATCTCCGGACCCCGCGGTGCGCGAACGGGCTGGTACTCGAACATGATCTCACCTCGCCGAAAGGAACCTCGTGGGCCCGAGGCTAGCCCACATTCCTCGTCGGGACGCACGGTTTTCGCCGCATCCCGTCTTCCCGCGCGGCGCGGCTCCCCGTCATCGACCCCGGCGGGACGTGAATGCATCCCCCGACGTGGGAACGCCCGCGGG
>JAOZQC010000327.1 GCA_029932425.1 Planctomycetota bacterium
CCCGCCGGGGGGCACGGTGCGATGGGAGAGCCCCTTCTCCATTCCGCCGGACGCCCGGCCCGACCGTCCCGCGGACCGCCACCTCCGGGACGGCGCGGACCGCCCGGCCTGGGTGGAGGTGGAGGCCGCGGTGCGGGTGGGAGACTCCGGGACGGCCTTTCCCGTCCGCGCCCGCCGGAGGATCTCCGTGCGGCCCCCGCTGGAGATCCGGCTCGACCCCTGGAGCCTCTTCCTGCGCCCCACGGACATCGCCCGGGTCCTGCCCGTCCTCCTCGAGAACCACGCGGGGACGGCGTTCCGGGGCCCGTTCTCGGTGACCGTGGAGGGGACGGATCGGCTCGGCGTCACGGCGCCGGCGACGGTGTCGGTGGGCCCGGGGGAGGAGGTGCTGGTGCCCGTGCGGATCTTCCCCCGGGAGGGCCTGGCGGAGGGCGCCTACTCCGTGACCGTCCGGGCGGGGGACGCCCTGTTCGGAGCCCCGTTCCGGGTGGTGGACGTGGGGATTCCGGAGGAGGTGAAGGTGGCGGTGGTGGCCACTCTCTCCGGGGCGGAGCGCCGGGCGCTGGAGATGATGGGCATCCGGCCCGACGTGCTCGACGACCGGCAGCTCCGGACCGCCGATCTCGGCGGGTACGACGCGATCGTGCTGGGGGCCCGGGCCTACGGGGTCCGGCCCGTCCTCCGGCGGATGAACCGGCGCCTCCTGGACTACGTGGCGGGGGGCGGCAACCTCCTCGTCATGGGCAACCGGGCGGAGGACTGGGACCCGGCCTTCGCGCCGTACCGGCTGGTCCTGGGAAAGGAACGCGTGTCGCGGGAGAGGGCGCCCCTCCGCTTCGTCGAGGAGAAGCACCGCCTCCTCTCGTTCCCGAACCGGATCCGGCCGGACGACTTCCTCGGCTGGGTCCAGGAGCGCGGGCGCGACTTCCCCGAGGAGTGGGACACGGCCCGGTACCGCGTGCTGCTCGCCACCGGGGATCCCGGCCGGCCGGAGGTCCCCGCCCTCCTGGTCGCCCCGTTCGGGAAGGGGACGTGGATGATGACCTCCCTGGCCTGGTACCGGCAGCTCGCGATCTTCAATCCCGCCGCTCTCCGTTTCCTGGCGAACGCGGTCTCCTACTCCTGGCGCAAGTACTGATCAGGAGACCAGGAGACCGCGGCGGCCGAGCCACTCCACGGTCCGGGAGAGCCCCTCCCGGAGGGGCCGGCAGTGGTAGCCCAGGCGCTCCTGGGCCCGGGCCGAGGAGAACGCCCGGTCCCGGCGGAGGAGGTCCCGGATCTCCCGCCAGGGGTCCTCCCTCCGGCCCGCCAGCCGGGACCAGAAGCCCCCGGACGCCCGCGGCCTGCCCGGCGACCCTCCCAGGATCGCCGAGAGCACGCGCCAGAACCCCGGCACCGAGACGTTCTCGCCCCCGAGGAGGTAGCGGTCTCCCCGCGCCCCCCGGTCCAGGGCCCGGCAGACGCCCGCCGCCACGTCCTCCACGTAGGCGAGGGACCAGCGCCGGTCCCCGCAGTCGGGAGGCGCCCCCGCCCGGCCCGCGAAGAGGGCCGTGAGCAGGCGGGAGACGAGGTTGCTCTCCCGGAGAGGTCCCGGGCCGTAGAGCACGGTGGGGTAGACCACGGTGAGGGGAAGCCCCCCGGAGGCGTAGGTGGCGGCGATCCGGTCCGCGGCGCGGAGGGACCGCTCCCGGTCCGAGAGGTTCCTCTCGTCGAGGGGAGGCCGGGACTCGTCGGCCACCTCACCGCGGCTGGGGCCCAGGGCCAGGTGGGAGGAGACGTAGAGCACCCGGGGGATGCCCAGCTTGAGGGCGGCGTCGAGGACGTTGCGCAGGCCCCGGACGTTCGTCTCCTCCAGCGCCGCCCGCGGCGCCCGGGAATCGGCGAGGATCGCGGCGTGCACCACCGCCTCCGCGCGCCGCATGCCCGCCCGGAGCGCCGGCGGGTCGTCCAGGTCTCCGAGGAAGGTCTCGATGCGCTCGGACTCCAGGCCCCGGGTGTCGCTCCGGGGGCGGACGAGGACACGGACCTCCCGGCCCCGGGCCCGGAGCGTCCGGACCAGGCTCTGTCCGAGGAAGCCGGTGCCGCCGGTGACGAAGACCGCCATGTGATCCGCCTTCCGGGGTTCGGGGTCTCCGCGCCGTTCGCGGACCCCTCCGTCTCTCTCATCGGCCGTTCTCCCCGCCGGGGTGAAGGGAGGACGGGCCCCCGGGGGATGGGCGCCGCGGGCGCCGGTCCCGGTTATGATCGGATCGATGTCGCGCGGCCCCCCATCCCGCCCCGTCTCCGTGGGAAGGCTCCGGAGCGGACTGCCTTCCCGCGGCCCCCTCGCCCGGTCCGGCCTGGGCGCCGCCACGCCCGCGGCGGAGGCCCGCATTCTCGCGGACCTCGCCGCCCGGATCGAGGAAGGATCGGAGGCCCTCGATCCCCTCCGGGCGAAGGCGGGCCGGCTCCGGATCCACCTCCTCCTCGACCGCTCCCTCTCCCGCTGGCGCCGGAAGGCGGGGACGCCGGTGTTCGAGCTGCTGGCGGGCATCCTGGCCCGGGAGAAGGCGGCGCCCGGCCTGGCCCTGAACTTCCCGCGGGAGCGGCCCCTGCCCGTGGTCCTCCTCGAACGCTCCCGGCACCTCGTGGTGGTGGAGCGCCGGGGGCGGCTGGTGGGGCTGAACCGCACCGCTCTCTCCTGCGTGCGGCTCTCCGCGACGGGGGGGCTCGTGGCGACGGCGCTCGTGCACGGCTTCCGGGCCGCGGCCCGGCTCCGGGCGGGAGAACCCTACGAGGCGGCGCGGGAGGGACAGCGCGACGTCCGGAACCTCCTCCTGCTCCTCGTGGGCATCCTCGGGACGGAGTGGGATCCGGCGGAGGTGGGAGAGGAGCTGGGCGGGCTGCTCTCCGCCGGAGAGCCGTTCCTGGACCTCTTCGCGAGGTACGCGACGGAGCTCCGCGGGAGCCTCTCCCGGCACCCGCAGACCCGCCTGGACGACCGGGTCTTCCGCGACGGCGCGCTCTTCGACCGCCTTCCCGCGCGGGAGAAGTGGAAAGTGATCCTCGCGGGGACGCTCGCCTGGTACGGGGTCCTCACCCTCGGTCTGTTGCGCCTCCCCCGGCGCCGGTTCGCCCGGAAGAACCCGTACTACGAGACCGCCGGGTGGATCTTCCGGGCGAAACCCGGGGGCCGCCGCCTGGTGAAGCGCCCGCTGCTCCGCCGGGCCGGGCGCCGCTTCCGGTCCTTCCGCCTGCTCTCGGCCGTGGAGTACCTCTGGGCTTCCTGGAACCCCGTGCTCGCGGAGACCTGCCTCCGCCCGGTGTACCGGGCGGCGGGAGGGAACCGCCGGCCGTTCCTCGCCACCATGGCCGCCTACGCCTGGACCGCCCTCGTGATCCATCCCCTGTGGGTCACCCTCTCCCTCACCGGGGGGGCGGCGCTGCTGGGCACCGTCTGGCCCTGGCTCCCCGCCCACACCCGGATCGCCGGCCGCGAGAACCTGATCCTCCACGCCCTCGTGATCGGCTTCTGGCTCTCGGTGGGGCTCGTGGTGGGGACCTCCAAGCTCCTGCGCCGCCGGGAGTAGCGCCCGCCCGCATCCCTCGCCGGGAGCACCCCGCCGTCGACCCGGGCCCCGCGCTCCCGCGGAAGCCCCCTCCCGGAGGGGGGCTCGGAGCCCTCGACCGCCCGGGGAGAGGGGGGGTCAGCGCTTCCGGATCGCGGCGAGGAGGAAGTTCGCGATCAGGCGCTGCGTGGAGAAGGTCCCGCGGAGGTTCCCCTCCTTCTGGAAGAAGTGACCGAGCATCTGGAGGACGCGCCCCTTGCCCTGCCGGAAGGTCACGGCCACGACCCGCGAGCCGTGGAGACGCCGGAGGTCCTCGGACTCGATGAGGACGGTGACCTTCTTCTTCCCCACCACCTCCATGGGGAAGGAGGACTCCTCGAGCCACCACTTGGCGTCCCTTCCCGCCAGGGCGGTGCCCTCGAGGAGGAAGTGGCCGGCGGCCCGGGGCGCGGCGTGGATCCGGATCACCTCGTTGGGGGTGATCACGTTCCGCCCGTTCCGGACGAGGGGCCGGATCGTGCCCGGGAAGGCCTTCTTCATCACGTTCTCCAGGGCCCAGTCCGAGCCCACGAGGTACCCGCCGGCTTCCACGAAGGACCGGATGCGGCGGATCTCCCTCCGGCCCGGCGCCTCGTTGGAGCAGTTCACGAAGAGAACCTTCCGCCCCGCGAGCCGGGTCCCCGGCAGCCGCCGCACGGTGGTGCGGTCGTAGGCCACCCCGAGAAGGTCGAGGACCGTCTCCACCTTGTCGTAGTGCCCTTCCACCACGAGGATGTCCGAGGGGCGGAGCCTCCGGAGCAGCCCCAGCGAGCCGCCCCTCCCGCTCTCCAGCGAGCTGCGGAGGAGGCCCATGGCGTGGCGGTTCGCCTCCGCGGCTCCGGAGCGGCCGAACTCCAGGTCGGGCACCTGGATGACGCCCGCGCCCTCCCTCGCCTCGGAGAGCCCGGCGGCATCGGTGGGGGCGGGACCCAGGCGGGGCAGGTTCGGCTCCGGATCGCGGAGGGCCTCCGGGGGCTCCAGGGGGGGCAGGTCCATCTA
>JAOZQC010000328.1:0-2680 GCA_029932425.1 Planctomycetota bacterium
ACCCGGACCAGGAACGGGTCCTCCCGGAACGGGATCCCCGTGCGGGCGAGCGCCTCCCGCACCCGCGCGAAGTGCTCCCGGGATTCCCCGTCCACCAGGTCCACGATCCGGGGGAGGTCCTCCGCCACCGCCCGGCAGGTCTCCCGCTTGCAGTCGAGCACCCGGAAGACGTTCCGCTCCATCCTCCGGAGGCAGTCCGGGCAGAGCTCCTTCCGGCGGGGCTCCAGGGCCCGGATCAGCGTCTCCCGGACCGCCGGCCGCGACTCCGCGGAGCCGATGGTGTTCAGCCTCACCTCGTGCCCCCGGAGGGAGAGGGAGCGGAAGAGCTCGTCGAGGACCAGGATCACCTCCACGTCGAGGAGGGGGTCCAGGGAGCCCAGGGCCTCCACCCCCACCTGGAGGAACTGCCGGTACCGCCCGGCCTGGGGGCGCTCGTGCCGGAACATCGGCCCCGCGTAGAAGAACTTGCGGAAGGGCGCCTCGCGGTGGAGCGCGTTCTCGATGTAGTGGCGCACCACCGAGGCCGTGGCCTCCGGGCGGAGCGAGTACGAGCCCCCCGCGCGGGGGATCGTGAACATCTCCTTCTCCACCACGTCGGTGGTCTCGCCCACGGCCCGGGCGAAGAGGCGCGTCTCCTCGAACAGCGGCCCCCGGATCTCCCGGTAGCCGAACCGCCGGAACACCTCCCGGGAGGCGTTCTCCACCGCCTCGACCCTCGCCAGCGCCTCCCCCGTGAGATCCACGGTGCCCCGCGGGATCCGGATCGGCCCCTGCCCGCTCATGGCGGCGGATCCTAGCAGCCTCCCGGTCCTTCCCCATGGAAAGAAGACGCAACCCCGGCCTTTGCGGCGTTTTCCGTTGACAGGTCCCGCCCGCCGCCGCTAACATCCGAAGATCCTTTCCGAAGGGCTGGATTGGGCATCAACCTAGGGTTCGGAGGGAGGCACATGCTCAAGCGTTCCCTGATCGTCATCGCCATCGTCGGGCTGTTCGTTCTGCCGGGTTGCCTCACCAAGCCGATCGCCACCCTGGAGACCGCGGCCACGGAGCTGATCCACCCGGACGGGCCGGTGCAGACCTTCTTCGCCTACGGCCCGTGGTCGGACGAGTTCCACCAGTCGTGGGACCACTTCGACGCGATGCGGCGCACGTACCTGAACGACCTGAACTCCATCGTCGACGACTACGACAAGCACTTCCTCCGCTACGACAAGTACGACCCGTTCGCCGAGTAGCACCGCATCGCGGGATCGGCTTCTTCGTGCGCCCGGGCGGGCCGCCGGCCCGCCCACTTCGTAGGCTTGTCCCGGCCCTTCCGCCGGGGCGCCCCCCTCCCGCGGCCGGGCGCCCCGCGGCGGCCGCCCCGCAACGCTCCGGCCCTCCCCCGCCCTGATGTTCCCTGTCCTCGCCATCGTCGGGCCCACCGCCAGCGGCAAGGAAGCCGTGGCCCTCGAGGCCGCCCGCCGCCTGGGAGCGGAGATCCTCGCCCTCGACTCCATGAAGGTCTTCCGGGGCCTGGACATCGGCACCGCCAAGCCCTCCCCGCGGGCCCGGGAGCGGGTTCCCCACCATCTCCTGGACCTCGTGGATCCCGGGGAGGCCTTCTCCACCCGGCGCTGGCTCACGGCGGCGCACCGGGCGGAGGAGGAGGTCCGGGCGCGCGGCCGCCTCCCCCTCTTCGTGGGCGGCACCGCCCTCTACCTGAAGGCCCTCCTCTTCGGCCTCTTCCCCGGGCCCGCCGCCGATGCCGGGATCCGGCGCCGCCTGAAGGCCCTGCCCCCCTCCCTGCTGCACCGCCGCCTGGCCGAGGTGGACCCCGAGGCCGCCGCCCGCATCCACGAGAACGATCTCCGCCGCCTCGTGCGGGCCCTGGAGGTCCACGAGATCACGGGCCGGCCCATCTCCGCCCTCCGCCGCGAGTGGGACCGCGCCGAGCCGCTCCGCCCCGCGATCCTGGCGGGCCTCCGGCGCTCCCGGGAGGACCTCTACCGCCGCATCGAGCGCCGGGTGGACCGGATGATGGCGGAGGGCCTCCTCGAGGAGGTCCGCGCCCTCCTGCGCCGGCCCGGGGGCCTGGGCCCCGTGGCCTCCCAGGCGCTCGGTTACAAGGAGCTCGCCGACCACCTGGAAGGGCGCATCCCGGACCTCGCCCGGGCGGTGGAGATCCTGAAGCGGAGGACGCGCCGCTTCGCCCGCCGCCAGCTCACCTGGTTCAAGCACTTTCCCATCCACTGGATCGAGGTGGCCCCCGAGGATCCCCCGGAGCGCACCGCCGCCGCCGGCCTCTCCGTCCCGGCCCCCCCCGCCCCCGGATCGGGCTGACCCCCGCGGCTCCTCCGGCGCGCGGGCCACGGTTCCCGGCCGGCCCCGGGAACGGGCTCTCCCGGAGCGCGGCGCCCCCGGCCGACCCCGGGCCGTGCTCGGCGGGAGATCGCCGGAGAGGGCGGGGCGCGAGGAGGCTTCGCCGCGCACGAGCGCCCCGTATCGACTCGCGGACCTTTCCCCGGGGGCGATGCATTCCCGTCCCGATGCGGCCGCTCGCGGGGAGCCCCACCTCCCCGGGCGAGGAGATCCGGCGTTCGCCGTGCGTCCCGGCGGGGAAGGCGGGTCAGGGGGGTTCCACGATGGAGGTGGCGTGGTTCCGGTCCCCGAAGAGCCGGGCGTGGCGCGCCATGACGTC
>JAOZQC010000328.1:2690-4580 GCA_029932425.1 Planctomycetota bacterium
AAGCGTGGGCACCCGGAACGCGTCGATGCCCCGGAAGACGGAGGCCGCCAGGGCGAAGGCGGTGGCCTCCATGGAGTCGAGGCTCCGGACGAACCGCCCCGTGAGCTGGTGGATGATCCGCCCGAAGTCCTCTCCCTCGAAGCCTTCCCGCCCGAAACGCCGGATCTCCCGGAAGATCCGCCGCCGGGTCCGTTCCGGATCGTCCGTCTCGCAACCCACGGTCACGAAGCCGAAGTCCTCCTCGCAGGCGTGGGAGCAGTAGAAGCTGTCGTCCACCACCCCCTCCTCGTAGAGGCGGCGGTAGGTCTCGGAGGATCTCCCGAAGAGGAGGGCCAGGAGCACCGCGGTCACCAGGTCCCGCCGCCGGACCTCCTCCCCCCGGGCGGGAACGTCCGGATCCTTGAACCCGATGAGCAGCTTGCCCCGCTGGGCGGGAACCCGCGCCCGCGCCAGGCGCCGCCCCACCCCCGCCGGCTCCCGCTCCGGAAGGCGCCGGGCCGGCCCTCCGCGGCCCCGCCCCCCGTAGACCCGGTGGGCCTTCGCCGCCACCGCCGCCGGCTCCACGTCCCCGGACACCACGAGGCACAGGTTCCCGGGATCGTAGAAGTTCCGGTAGCAGGTCTCGAGCACGCGGCGATCGATCTTCCGGATCGACTCCACGGTGCCCGTGATGTCCGTCCGCACCGGGTGCCGGACGAACAGGCCCCGGAGCAGGTTCGTGAAGCAGCGCCAGTCGGCGCTGTCCTGGTACATCCGGATCTCCTGCTCGATGATGCCCCTCTCCTTCTCCACCGAGGCCTCCGAGAGGTGGAGGTTCCCCACGAAGCCGAGGAGAGTGCCCAGGTTGGCGGAGAAGTGCTCCGTGCAGGACATGAAGAAGCAGGTGCTCCGGAAGGAGGTCACCGCGTTCGCGGTGGCCCCCCGGCGGGAGAAGGTCTCGAAGACGTCCCCGCGCTCCTGCTCGAAGAGCTTGTGCTCCAGGAAGTGCGCCACCCCGGCGGGGACCTCCACGATGCGACCCGATCCCCGGTCGCGAAACCGCGTGTCCACGGAGCCGAAGTTCGCGGCGAGCAACGCGAACTTGCGGTGGAAGCCGGGTTTCCGGTGCACGAGCACGGGCAGCCCGCAATCGAGCTGGAACCGGTGGACCTCCTCGTCCAGCACGGTGTCCCGGCGCACCCGGGCCCGGATCGTCCCCCGCCCGCCTCTCATCTCTTCCCGTCCGTGAGCAGGTAGACCGTGTCCAGGCGGAGGGTCCGCGCCGCCTCCGCCACGTCCCCGCGCCGCACCCGCCGGACGGCGGCCAGGATCTCTCCGAAGCTCCGCGGACCGGTGGCCAGCCAGCGTTCCCCCAGGAAGCCCGCGATCCGGCCCGGGCTGTCCCGCACCGCCAGGAGACCCGCGCGGAGTGCGGCCTTCGCCGCCTGGAGCTCCGCGCGCTCGATCCGGCCCGCCCTGAGATCGGCGAGCTGGCGGCGCACGATCCGCTCCACGCGGGGCGCGTTCTCGCCGTCGATGCCCGCCTGGACGAATGCCGTCCCCTTGGCCTGGTCCACGGAGGAGGAGCAGTAGTAGGCCAGCGACCGGCGCTCCCGCACCTCGCGGAACAGCCGGGAGACGGGGGAGCCCCCCAGGATGGAGTTCATGACCACGAGGGGGAAGGACAACCGGTCCCCGTGCCCCACGGGGGTCCGGTACCCCATGACCAGCCGGCTCTGCATCACCGGGCCGTGCTCCACCACCCTCCGGACGCGCCGGGGACGACGCCTCGCCGCCGGTTCCGGGGGCCGGACGCCCCTCCCGTCCCGGATCCCCCCCCGCTCCTCCGCCACCCGCGTGCGGGCCCCCCGGGGGGGCCCCCCCCCCCCCACCCCCCACCCCCAGGGGGCC
>JAOZQC010000329.1 GCA_029932425.1 Planctomycetota bacterium
ATCCCCGCGGGCCCGAGGACCCAGTTCCAGAAGATGAGGGAGAGCATCACCACGAGCGGGGAAAGACCCAGGCGCCTCCCCATGAGCCGGGGCTCCAGCACGTTCCCGATGACCATGTTGATGACCGCGTATCCCACCGCCACCAGCAGGGCGCCCTCCCCCCCGTGCTGGAGGAGGGCGAGCAGCACCGCGGGGACCGCGGCGATGATCGAGCCGATCTGCGGCACGAAGTTGAAGAGGAACGCGAGAAGGCCCCACAGGCCGGGGAAGTCCACGCCCGCGGCGGCGGTGAGGGCGGTCACCAGGAGGCCCGTGAGGAGGCTCGTCCAGCCCTTCACCGCCATGTACCCGTAGACGTCGTCGGCGACGGCGCGGAACCGGGCGAGGTCGGAGTCCGGGGACGAGAGGGCCCGGCGCAGCTTGTCCGGGAGGCCCCCGGCCTCGAGCAGGAGGAACACCACGATGAGGAGGATCAGCACGAGGTCGGAGAGGGCCCCGAGAACCTCCACCAGCGTCTGCGAGACGAGCTGCATGAGGGCGCCCGTGTCCACCATGTCCGAGAGCTGCCGGTCGGAGATTCCGAGCCCCAGGCGGTGGAGCCATTCCACGGCCCTCGCGTACACCTGGTCCAGGCCGCTCTGGTAATCACCCACCGAGGCCGAGAACCGGCTCACGGACCCCGCCACGAACCCCGTGAGGACGACGAGGACGAGCACGAGCGCCGCCACCACGATGGCCACGGCCAGCATCCGGGGGAGCCCCCAGCGGTGGAGCTTCTGGACGGGCCGGGCGCAGATCAGGGCGAGGAAGCCCGCCACGAGGACGGGGAGCACGAGGCTCCGGGCTTCGCGGAGGCCGGCCACCACGATGATGAGACAGGCCGCCACGTGGAGAAACCGGGCGCCGCTCCGGAGCCGGGCGCCGGGCCCGGTGCCGCCCATCGGTTCGGCCATGGCCTCCTCCTTCCCGGGATGCCGCGAGGGGTCCGGCCGGATTATAGGCCGGTCTCAGCGCAGGAGCCACAGGCTCGCGGCCATGACCACGGCCCCCGTGATGACCCCGAGGATGGGGACGTGCTCGCTGCGGAAGCTCTTCGCCGCCGGGAGCAGCTCGTCCAGGGAGATCGCCACCATGAACCCCGCCACCAGGGCCAGGAAGAAACCCAGGACGCCGGGAGAGAGGAAGGGGTAGAGGAAGACGGCGGCCACGAGGGCCCCGGCCGGTTCCGAGAGCCCGGAGAGGAGCGACCAGAGCAGGGCCTTCCTCCGGCTCCCGGTGGCGGCGAAGACGGGGGCGGCCACCGCCATCCCCTCGGGGACGTTGTGGATGGCGATGGCCGCCGCGATGGCCAGGCCCAGCTTCGTGTCGAGCAGGGTGCCCGCGAAGGTGGCCAGGCCCTCCGGGAAGTTGTGGATCCCGATGCCCAGGGCCACCAGGAGCCCGGTGTGCAGGAGGCGGCCCTGCGCTTCGGTGTGGTCGTGCTGGCCGATGTAGTCGTGGGGGACGAGGAGGTCCACGAGGAACAGGGATCCCATCCCCGCGAAGAAGGCGAGGTGGGCGTGGAGGAACCCCACGGCGTCGATGCTCTGGGGCAGCAGCTCCACGAAGGAGACGTGCACCATCACCCCCGCGGAGAAGCCCAGGGTGAAGCTCATGAAGCGCGGCCCGGGCTTGCGGGCCAGCACCGCGAGGACTCCGCCCACCGCGGTGGCGAGCCCCGCTCCCGTGGTGAGGAGCAGGGCCGACCCGACGCTACCGGCCAAGAGGGGACTCCGGGAGCGGAGCGGGGCAAGGCCCGGTCCGGGGACCCCTACTCTCCCTCACCGGTTTCCTCGGCCTCGGGGATCGAGAGCGGGGCCCCGATCTCCGTGGTCTTCAGGCTCACGTCGAGCCGGGTGAGCCCCACGGACTCGAGCCCGGCGAACTTCCGATCGAGCTCGAGGGCGAGCGGCGAGCCGAGGAACTCCTTCGACCGGCGGTGGCCCAGGCAGAGGATCGCCAGGATGAAGTCGGAGGCCACCACGGTGAGGAGCAGGAAGGCGCCCCAGAAGCCGATGAGGAGCTTCAGGAGATCGAGCACCCCGAGGTCGAGATGCTCGATCATCCATGCCACCAGCAGCACGGCGCCCGCGATGTTGAGTGCGAGGGCCTTGGTCCGGACGGAGAGCACCGCGCGGCCCACTTCCTCCGGGCGATGGGGCCGGAGGACCTGCTTCGCGTAGAAGATGTAAAGGAGCGGGGCCGCGATGAGGCAGCCCATGGCGAGGAGCAGGGTGACGCTCCCGAGCATCTGCGTGAAGATCACGAGCAGGGCCACCAGGATGAGACCGTAGGTGGGGCCGAAGAACACCGCGGCCCAGGCCGGGGCCGGCGACTCCGGGAGCAGGGTCTTCAGGGTGATGGAGGAACGGATCACCCCCGCGCACAGGGCCACGATGGACTTGCCCACGTAGTAGAAGAGCACGAGGCCGATGAGGAGCCCCCCGCCCTTCTTCACCGCCTCGTTGGCGTCGGGCGCGGTGATGGAGATGTAGGGGATGACGGCGGCGACCAGGGGGGTGAGGAAGAGCACGAACCAGGAGAAGCGGGCGAACCGCCGCGATCGCTTCAGGTCGGTCCACTTCACGGCGGCCGTGAACATGAGCACGGTGGCCGCAGGGACGGAGAGGAAGAGGATGGTGGTGAGGATCTTCACCACGTCCGTCACCGGGTTGGACGGCTCGCCGAGCACGTCGATCCAGCTGATGAGCTCCACCACGGAGCTCATCGCCATCACCACGGCGCCGATCCAGAGCATCCCCCGCCGCCAGGCGGCGTAGTCCTGGGCGAGGGGGTCCTCCACCGGCTTCCGGGCGGCTTTCAGGACTTCCCGCTCTTCCGTCACGGCGTGGGAGGTCTGGAAGTTCCCCACCACCGAGCGGAAGAAGAAACGCTTCGCAAGCTCGAGAATCCGGGCGGCGTCCGGCCGGGGTGCGCTGTCATCCATGTCTTGTCGCTTCCTTCCGTTTCGGGTGAGATACGGGAGGATAGTGGGATCCACCCGGAGTCCGCCATGAAATGTCCGATCTGTCGCTCCCCCGCGAAACCCTCCGACCGGTTCTGCGCGGAGTGCGGGGCGAAGCTCCGGCGGGCGGCCCCGCCGGCCTGGAGGCGGGATGGACGCCGGACTGCGTGGACTACGCGGGGGCCGAGATCGCGGCCCTCCGGGCCCGCCTCGAGGGACCGGACTGGGAGGCCCCCGCCCGGCCCTGGAACGATTCCGGAACGCTGGAGCTCGTCCACGTCCCTTCCGGCCTGGTCTTCGTGCTCGTTCCCGGGGGGCGGTTCCGCATGGGGGACGAGGAGGGATGGCCGGACGAGCGGCCCGTCCACGAGGTGTCCGTGCGCGGTTTCCTCCTCTCGAAGACCCCCTGCACCCAGCGGGCGTTCGACCGGGTGGGGGGGGAGGACCAGCGGAAGACCCGCGGTGACGAGCTTCCCATGGAGGGCGTGAACTGGGAGGAGGCCACGGAGTGGTGCGAGGCGTGCGGGCTCCGGCTCCCCTCCGAGGCGGAGTGGGAGTACGCGTGCCGGGCGGGGACCACGGGGCACTGGTTCTTCGGGGACGACCCCGCCTCCCTCGGGGAGTACGCCTGGTTCCGGGAGAACAGCGATCGCCGGCCCCACGAGGTGGGACGCCTCCTCCCGAACCCCTGGGGGCTCCACGACCTCTACGGGAACGTCCTGGAGTGGTGCGAGGACCACTGGCACGAGAACTACGAGGGCGCCCCCGCCGACGGCTCGGCCTGGGTCTCCGACCGCGAGGAGGATCTCTGGCACGTCTACCGCGGCGGCAGCCACCTCCTGGACGCGGCCCGCTGCCGGTCCGCGGTCCGCGACCGGAACACCATGCGCCGGCGCTTCGGGAGCCTGGGGTTCCGTCCCGCGGCGAGCCTCTGACCGTTCCCCCTCGCGCTCCCCCGCGGGGCGAAGGCCGGCGCTTCCCGGTTCCGGGGCGGGGCCGGGCCCCGCGGGGGCGGGATCGCGGGAGACCGGGCGGCGCTCACCGGGTGTCGAGCGGCGTGAGGGTGACGTCCACCTCCTCGAGCCGGCCGTCCCGCCGGACGGTGAGCGTGACGCGCTCGCCCACCTTCCGGCCGTCCAGGGCGTCCAGGAGGTCGTTCCGGTTCTCCACCGGCTCCCCGTCCACGGCCAGGATCACGTCGCCGAGGAGGACCGCGCCCGTCCCGGGGTCGATCCGGGTGGGCCGCAGCCCCGCCCTCCGGGCCCCGGAGTCGGGGAGCACGTCGGCCACTCCCACGCCCCGGAGGCCGCGGCTCTGGAGGTAGGCGTCGGAGAGCAGGGTGATGCCGAGCCCCGCCCGGGAGGGCCGCTCCCCGCGGATGAGACGGGGCACCACCCGGTTGATCGTGTCGGCGGGAATGGCGAACCCGATCCCCGCGGAGGCCCCGGAGGGGCTCACGATGGCGGTGTTCATGCCGATGAGCCGCCCCGCGCTGTCGAGGAGGGGACCGCCGGAGTTCCCGGGGTTCACGGCGGCGTCGGTCTGGATCACGTCCCGGATGCGGCGGCC
>JAOZQC010000330.1 GCA_029932425.1 Planctomycetota bacterium
CCGCCGCCCTGCGGCGAGGAGGGGGGCGGAGGGGAGAACCGAGGGGAACGGAGGCGCGTGAAGGTTACCGGAGACTCCCGCCTCCGTATGGTTCCTTCAGCGGCCGGAGTAGTTCTGCTCGTAGAAGCGCAGGTACTCCCCGGACACCACCCGCTCCGTCCAGTCCCGGTGGGCCAGGTACCAGTCGATCGTCCGCTCGATGCCCACCTCGAAGGGGGTCTCGGGTTCCCAGCCGAGCTCGGTGCGGATCCTGGTGGCGTCGATGGCGTAGCGGCGATCGTGGCCGGGCCGGTCCTCGATGTGCCGGATCAGCCCCTCCCCGATCTCCGGGTCCCCGGTGCGCTCCCGGAGCACGGAGAGGAGCTTCCTCACCACGAAGAGGTTCTCCCGCTCGTTGTTTCCCCCCACGTTGTAGACCCGGCCCGGCGTCCCGCTCCGGAGCACCATCTCCACCGCCCGGCAGTGATCCCGGACGTAGAGCCAGTCGCGCACGTGCTTCCCGTCGCCGTACACGGGGAGCGGCTCGTGGCGGAGCGCGTTCCGGATCATCAAGGGGATCAGCTTTTCGGGAAACTGGTACGGGCCGTAGTTGTTCGAGCACCGGGTGATGAGCACCGGCATCCCGTAGGTGTGATGGAAGGCCAGCGCCAGGTGGTCCGCCGCCGCCTTCGAGGCGGAGTAGGGGTTCCGGGGGGCGAGGGGGGTCTCCTCCGTGAACATCCCGCTCGGGCCCAGCTCCCCGTACACCTCGTCGGTGGAGATCTGAAGGAAGCGAACGCCGGTCCCGGCGCCGTGGCGGCGCGCCGCGTCGAGGAGGTTCTGGGTGCCGAGCACGTTCGTCTCGAGGAAGATCTGCGAATCCTCGATGGCCCGGTCCACGTGGGACTCCGCCGCGAAGTTCACCACCCCGTCGAAGGCGTGCTCCGAGAAGAGCCGCTCCACGAGCGCCCGGTCGTTGATGTCCCCCTTGACGAACCGGAAGCGCTCCCGGGCCTCCGCCGGGAGGGCCTCCAGGTTCTCGTAGTTCCCCGCGTAGGTGAGCTTGTCGAGCCCCACCAGGCGAGCCCCGGGATCCGTCTCGAGCAGGTGGTAGACGAAGTTGCTGCCGATGAAACCGGCCACCCCGGTGACGAGGAGCTTCATGACGCGGCTCCCATCGCTTCGAGGTACCTCCGGGTCGCGTCCTTCCAGTACGGAAGCTCGCGGCCGATCACGCGGGCCAGGGGGAAGGTGTCCAGGGCGGAGAACGCGGGACGGCGGGCGGGAGTCTCGAACTCGTCCCCGGTGGCGGGCTCTACCCTCGTGGGGATCCCCGCGGCGCGGACGATCTCCTCCGCCCACTCGTAGCGGCTGCACCATCCCGCGTTCGTCATGTGGAAGAGCCCCCCCTCCCCCGCCTCCATGAGATCGAGGACGGCGGGGGCCAGGTCCGCGGCGTAGGAGGGAGAGGACACCTGGTCCGTGACCACCCGGATCGACGCCCGGTCCCGGCACCACCGGAGCACCTTCGCGGGGAAGTTCTCTCCCTCCGGGCCGAACACCCAGGAGAGCCGGACCAGGAGATGGCGGCCGGCGAGCGCCCGGACCTCCCGTTCCCCCGCGAGCTTCGAGCGACCGTACGCCCCGAGGGGACGGGGATCGTCCGCGATGGTGTAGGGCTCCCCCTTCTCCCCGTCGAAGACGTAGTCCGTGGAGAAGTGGACGAGGAGGATCCCCGCCCGCTCCGCGGCCAGGGCGAGGTTCCGGGGCCCCACCGCGTTCCCCAGGAGGGCGGCGGGGAAGTCCTCTTCCGCGGCGTCCACGGCGTTGTAGGCGGCGCAGTTCACGATGGCGTCGGGGCGCTCCGCCGCGACCCGGGCCCGCACGTCCGAAAGCCGCGTGATGTCGAGCTCCGGCAGGTCCGTGGAGACCACGTCGAGGCCCCGGTCCCGCGCTTCACGGCAGAGCGCCCGGCCCAGCTGTCCCCGCCCTCCCGTGACCAGGAGCTTCATCGGGTCCCTCCTCCCCGGTACCGGTAGTCGAGCTCCGCGAGCCGGGGCAGGCGCGCGTCCTTTTCCGAGAGGAGCGGCTCCCCCACCTCCTCGAGCGGCCACTCGATCCCCACGTCCGGGTCGTTCCAGACCAGTCCCCCCTCGTCCTCCGCCCGGTAGTAGTCCGAGGTCTTGTAGGCCACCTCCGCCGTCTCCGAGAGGGCGAGGAAACCGTGCGCGAATCCCGCGGGGATGAAGAGCATCCGGCGCCGCTCGTCGTCGAGGTCCACGCCCCACCAGCGTCCCTCCGTGGGGGAGCCGGCGCGGAGGTCCACCACCACGTCGCGGATCCGGCCGCGCAGGACGCGCACCAGCTTCGCCTGGGGACGGGTGCGCTGGAAGTGCATCCCCCGGAGCGTCCCCCGCCGGGAAACCGAGTGGTTGTCCTGCACGAAGGCCACGTCGACGCCCAGGGTCTCGAAGTCCCGGCGGTGCCACGTCTCCAGGAAGAGGCCGCGTTCGTCGGTGAACACGCGGGGCTCGATGAGCACGAGACCCGGGAGGGCAGTCTCCACGGGCACCACGCGGAAGGGCATGGTCAACCTCCCCCCGCCAGATCGGCCAGGTACCGGCCGTAGTCGGTGCCCTGCTGCTCCGCGGCCAGCGCCCGGAGCCGTTCCGTGTCGATGTAGCCCTTCCGCCAGGCGATCTCCTCGATACAGGCGATGTAGTAGCCCTGCCGCTTCTGGACGGCCTGCACGAAGTTGCTGGCGTCCAGGATTCCCTCGCAGGTCCCGGTGTCGAGCCAGGCCATCCCCCGGCCCAGGAGCTCCACCCGCAGCTCCCCCATCTCCAGGTAGCGGCGGTTCAGGTCGGTGATCTCCAGCTCCCCCCGGGCGGAGGGGGTGAGCGACCTGGCGATGTCCACCACCCGGCCGTCGTAGAAGTAGAGGCCCGGCACCGCGTAGTGCGACCTCGGCCTCTCCGGCTTCTCCTCCAGGGAGACCGCCATTCCGTCCGCGTCCACCTCCACCACCCCGAAGGAGCGCGCGTCCTTGACGGAGTACCCGAAGATGAGGGCCCCGCGGCGCAGGGCGGTGCCCCGCTCGAGCACCTCCGTCAGGCGCTGGCCGTAGAACACGTTGTCCCCGAGGATGAGCGCCACCGGCTCCCCGGCCACGAAATCCTCTCCCACCCGGAAGGCGTCCGCCAGGCCCCGCGGCCGGTCCTGGACCCGGTAGGAGAACGACATGCCGATGCCCGCGCCGTCGCCGAGGAGATCCCGGTACCGGGAGAGATCCCGCTCCGTCGAGATCACGAGCACTTCCCGGATCCCCGCCAGCATGAGGACGGAGAGAGGGTAGTACACCATGGGCTTGTCGTAGATCGGGAGGAGCTGCTTGGAGACCGCCCGGGTCACCGGGTACAGCCGGGTCCCCGACCCTCCCGCCAGGATGATGCCCTTCATGCCGGTTCACCTCCCCGGGCCGCCGCCCCCGCCCGGTACTCTCGCTCATCCTCCCAGATCGGCCGGATCCATGCGAAACCTGCGGGGGAAAGGCGGCGGGGGGGCCTCGGGGCCCGGAGGACCGGCACGCGGTCTTCTCGGCCGCGGATGGAGCCGGGGGGGCCGGGGGGCGATGGGCGGCGCCCGTTCGCGCCGCGAGGGAAAGTGAAAAAGTCATGCCGGTCACGGATGTTTCAGTTTTCCGGGGGCCAGCGGACGCGGGCCAGCGGATCCCGGGGCAGGTGGGTGCGGTCCACGTAGGGCTCGAGGTCCCGGAGGGCGATCCCCCGGTAGCCGTGCTCCTTCAGGTACGTCATGAAACGGCGGAAGTCCTCCGGATCGGTGCTCACGTCCGGGTTGGCGGGGTCGGGGACGCCGTGGAACTGGAAGATCACCGCCCGCCCCCGGATGGCACGGGAGGCCGCCGCCGCGAAGTCGGAAAGGGTCGATCCCGCCTTCACGATGAGCGTGCTGGGGACCAGGAGGGGGTCGTTCCGGCGGGGATCGTAGAGCGGCCCGGAGTGGTTCCCGGCGGGAGGGGCCTTCGGGGAACGCCCCCTCCGGGCGAACCGGTACCCGAGCCGCCGGAGCTCGACCAGGGACTCCGGCCCGAACACGTCACCGGGCCAGGCGAAGCTCGTGGGTCTCGGAACGCCGAAGAAGCCGAGCTGGTAATCCACCCGCGCCGTGTCGTCCGCCAGGTGCCTCGCCGCTTCCGGCCGGTGATATCCTCCGTGGCTCCACGTGTGGTTCCCGATCTCGAAGCCACGCCGGTGAAGCTCCGCCACCTCCTCGAAGGAGAGGTAGTGCTCCTGGTCCGCCATCCAGTGCGCCGTGACGAAGAACGTGGCGGAGAACCCGAGACGCTCGAGGAGCGGCGCCACGAAGGTCAGGTGGTTCCGCACCGCGTCGTCGAAGGTGAGCACCACCGTCTTCGGCGGGATCCGCGGCGGTCCCTCCCGCCGCACCCCGCAGGCCGCGGCCGCCACCGCCACGAGAAGGAGAAGCCCGCGCCGCATGAGGGGAACTTAGCTCGCTCCGCTCGCAACTTCGCTGATCTTTCT
>JAOZQC010000011.1 GCA_029932425.1 Planctomycetota bacterium
TACGGGGGGGGAACCCCTGCTCCGCCGGGACCTCGAGAAGCTCGTGCGCATGCTCCGGGACCTCGACGGGGGACTCGATCTCGCCCTCACCACGAACGGGTCCCTCCTGCCGGGAAAGGCGGCCGCCCTCGCGGCGGCCGGCCTCGACCGGGTCACGGTGAGCCTCGACGCCCTGGATGACGAGACCTTCCGGGCCATGAACGACGTCCGGTTTCCCGTGGACCGGGTCCTCGAGGGGATCGAGGCCGCCCGGGAGGCGGGGCTCTTTCCCGTGAAGGTGAACGCGGTGATCCGCCGCGGGGTGAACGAGCACGCGGTCCCGGAGATGGTGGAGCGGTTCCGGGGGAGGGGCGTCACGCCCCGGTTCATCGAGTACATGGACGTGGGGTCCGCCAACGGCTGGCGCCTCGACGACGTGGTGCCCGCGGCGGAGATCCTCGCCAGGGTGCGGGAGAAGTACCCCGTCGAGCCCGTGGCCGCGAGCCGGCGCGGCGAGGTGGCCCGGCGCTGGCGCTACCTCGACGGAAGGGGGGAGTTCGGGATCGTGGCCTCCGTCACGCGCCCCTTCTGCGGCGACTGCACGCGCCTCCGTCTCACCTCGGACGGCCGCCTCTTCACCTGTCTGTTCGCGAGCCGGGGTCGCGACCTCAAGGCCTTGCTGCGGAGGGGGGCGGGGGAGCGGGAGATCCGGGAGGCGGTGGCCGCGGCATGGTCCTCGCGCCGCGACCGCTACTCGGAACTGCGCTCCCCGGGCTCGGCTCCGGCGGACAGGGAGGAGATGTCCCGGCTGGGCGGCTGAGCCGCGGCGCGGAAAGGCCGGAAGGGATCGGGGTAGAGGATCCGGAGGAGGCCGGCGTCCACCGCCAGATCGTCGCCCAGGAGGCAGGAGAGGCGCCAGGGGAAGACCCGGCGGAGGAGGGGCCACCAGGCGGCGTGCCGGAGGAAGGCCCACAGGATCCGGGGGACCGGGAGGAACCGGGGATCCTCCTCGCCCGCCGCCCGCCGGAGATCGCGAAGGAGATCGCGGTACCGGTAGACGTTTCCGTCGCCCACCAGGATGCCCCGCCCGTCGCCGAGGCCCGTCTCGCCCAGGAACTTGAGGGTGCGGGCGGCGTCCTCGCGGTGGATGATGGTGATGCGGCCGGGCCAGGGAACCTTGCGGAGGAGACTCCCCCCCGCGGCCTGGGCGGCGAACGCCCCGAGGAACCCGCTGTCGAAGGCTTCCGTCCACACGGGGGAGAAGCGCGGAACCGTGTAGGAGTAGCCGTAGCGATCGGCCAGCTCCTCCACGATGCGCTCCGCGAGGAGCTTGCTCGTCCCGTATCGCGTGCGCGGGGCCGGCGGGTCCTTCTCCGTCATGAGCCGGCGCGGCCGGCGCCGCCGGTCGACGGCGGCGGTGGCCCCCGCCAGGACCACCCGGGCCCCGGAGAGCCGGTCGCCCAGCGTCTCCAGGAGCTTCCGCGTCCCTTCCGTGTTGACGAGAAGGCGCCGGGCGCTCGCCCCGGAGTCCGTTTCCGCGGCGAGGTGGTAGAGGACGTTGAACTCCAGGCCGGCGGCGTCGCAGACGGGACTCCGCAGGAGGTCCGCCGGGAGGAGGCGCACTCCCCGGGCCCGCAGGTCGTCCGCGCGGTCCCGCTCGCTCTCGGGCAGGGGGTCCCGCACGAGTCCGGTCACGGAGGCCGGGCCGTTCTCCCGGGCGAGCAGGCGGGTGAGGGCGTGGCCCAGGTACCCGGTGGCGCCGGTGACCAGCGATCTCATCCGAAGGTCCTCGCCAGGCCTTCGGGGAGGGGCGTCCACTTCATGCCCAGGAGGCGGGTGAGGGGACCGCTGTCGCAGAGGATCGTGTCCTCGAGAGCGGCCCGCAGGCTCCAGGGGGCGATCCGGCGCAGGCCCGGCAGCCAGAGAGCGCGCCCGGCGAGCGAGAGCAAGGCGCGGGGCACGGGAAGGGGACCCTTCTCGGCGGAGACGATCTCCGCGAGGCAGGCGGCCGCTTCCGCCATGGAGTATCCCCGGTCCTCCGCCAGGAACCAGGTCCCCGCGACGGGAAGCTCCCGTTCCGCCAGCCGCACGAACGCCTCCGCCACGTCCTCGACGAAGACGAAGCTGATGCGGCCGGGCCACGGAATGCGGGCTCCCAGGTTTCCGGCCCGGACCCCGCAGGCGAGCGCCGCCACGCCTCCCCTCTCCGTTCCCGGCCCGTACACCGTGCCGAGACGGAGGACGGAGAGGGAGTAGCCGTGCACGCGGGCCCCTTCCTCGAGCAGCTCCTCGCAGCGCAGCTTGGAGCGGGCGTAGGCCGAGCGGGGGGCTGGAGGATCGGTCTCCGTGAGGGGCCCCCGGGGTCGCCGGGCCCGGTCCACGGCCGCGATGCTCGAGGCGAAGAGGAAGCGCGCGCCGGAGAGGCGCCCGCCCAGGGCGCCCACGAGGTTCGCCGTGCCGCGTACGTTGGCGTACATCTCCTCCTCCGTCCCCTCCATGCGGGTGTCGGCGGCCAGGTGGCACACCACGAAGGGCGGGGGCCGGTCCCGGAGAACGAGCAGGCTCTCGAAGTCCAGGAGATCCCCGGGCACGGGCGTGACGCCCTCCAGGGCGAGCCGGTCCGCCGGCGGTCGCACGAGGGCGTCCACCGCGAAGCCGCGCCCCGCCAGGGCGCGGGCGACGCAGCCACCCACGAACCCCGTGGCGCCGGTGACGAGAGCCCGGGGAGGGGGGGGAGAGGAGGAGACCATGGGGCACCCATTGAAACACCGGGGGCGGGCGGAGCTTTTCCATTTTCCACCCCCCGCCGGGGACGGGCCGTCCGGGACCGGACGCGGGCCCGGAGGTTCCGGCTCAGACCAGCGACCGGAGGTAGTCGTCGATGGAGGGGAAGTAGTCGGCGGGGTCGATGGTGGCCACGAGCTTCCGGAGCGGATTCCCCCGGGCGTCCGATTCCGCGAGGTCGATCTCGGGACCGTCGAGGGGGAGGCCCCGGCCGTCGGCCAGCAGGCGGACGCGGGGCCGGGCGAGCATGCCCTCCGTCCGGTTCGTGCGGGAGACGATCCCCACCTCGCCGGAGTCGAAGCGGACCACGCTGCCCACGGGAAAGACGCCCACCGTGCGGAGGAACATCTTCACCAGCGCCGGCTCGTAGGTGTCCGGCCCCCGCGCGAGCATCCTCCCCACCGCCTCGTGCGGGAGCAGGCAGCTCCGGCGGTACACGCGGCGCGTGGTGAGCGCGTCGAAGGTGTCGGCCACGGAGACGATCCCGGAGAAGAGATCCAGATCCCGGTGGTGGCGCACCTCCGGGTAGCCGCTCAGGTCCCGGCGCAGGTGATGGCGGAAGGCCACCAGCACGCTTCTCATCATGCCCCGGCTCGTGATGCCCGCCGAGAGGAGCTGCTCGACCCCGAAGACGGGGTGGAGCTTCATCATCTCCCAGTCCTCCGCGTCCAGGCGGCCGGGCCGGTTCAGGACCTCCCGGGGGATCGCGGTCTTGCCGAGGTCGTGGAACAGGGCCGAGAGGCCCAGCTCGGTGAGCGATCTCCGATCGAGTCCCAGCATCTGTCCCAGGGCGATGGAGTAGACGGCCACGTTTACGGAGTGGTTGAAGGTGTACTCGTCGTAATTCTTGATCCGGGCCAGCGCCAGGAGGCTCGTCTCCTCTTCCCGCACGGAGTCCACGAGCTCCCGCACCGCGCGCTTCGAGCTCGCGAAGATCCGGGAGACGGGTTCCCGGCGGCCGAGGATCTCGCGGGCCACGCGGATGGCCCGGAAGTAGCGCCCGCTGGCCCGGGCCAGCACCGCGCCCTTCTCCTCCCGGGGCGCGGTGACGGGGATGAGATCTCTCGCTGCCTCCACCGTGATGGCCTGAATGCCCGCGGTGGCGAGGGCGTCCCGCAGCTCGGAGAGGGTCGTCTCCCGGGCGGGACCGGGGGGGTCGATGAGCTTCGCGAACCCGATGAGATCCGCCGCGCTCAGGGAGGGGGAGAAGGAGACGGCGCCCGCCCCGATGGCCGCGAGCCTCCGCGCCAGGTACCGGAAGGCGTGGTGACCCGCCGCGTCGGGCTTCAGGCGGGTATCTCCGATCCGAAGGTGCTCGCCCACGATTTCGAGCCGCGGTTCCCCCCCCGCGGCGCGCAGGGCGTCGAGGGTCTCCACCGCCTGGGCCGCCGCCCGGCGGACGGTCACGTTCTCTCCTTCGTAGAGCCGGCTCGTGCGGGCGCACACCGCCAGATCCCGAACGAGGCGACGGCCGAGCAGGAGGATCTCCCGGATCCGGGCGTCGGGCGTCGAGTCCGCCACGAGGGTGTTCATGCCGTGGGGACTCCTTCCCGGGCGTGGAGGTTCTGGAAGGTCCGGATCGCCTGGAGACAGGCGTCCCGCACCCGATCCGAGCGGTCCGCCACGTGACGGAACAGTTCCTCCCGGGCCTCCTCGCGGCCCAGGAAGCCCAACGCGAAGGCGGCCGCCGCGCGCAGCTCGTCGCGGAGATGCCGGCGGCGGAGGAAGCGATGCCGCAGCAGCGACCGCAGGAACGGGAGGGCGGCCTCCGGATCGACGACCGCGAGGGCCCGCAGGGTCTCCTGCTTCTCGGCCAGGCTCCGGTGGAGGAAGGATCCGTCGCGGGCGAGACGCAGCAGGTCGCCCGCGAGGTCCGCGCGCCGGTCCTCTTCCACCACCCGGATCACCGCCAGCCGGAGGCTCTCGTCGGGATCCCGAAGGGCGGCGAGGATCGCGGTGCGGGCGGGCCCCTCGCCCATCCGGAGCAGGCACCGGACGGCTGCCGCCCGGACCGGGGGCTCGGGCCGGCGGAGGAGATCCAGGACGGCGGGGATGGCCTCCTCCAGGCGGCAGGCGGCCACCAGATCGAGGAGCGGGAGAACGTCGCCCGGGTCCGGCCTGCGAAGCTCCCGCGCGATGCGCCCCGGGCAGGCGAGGAGGATCTCCTCGATGACCTCCCGGAGCCCGGGCGGGCTTGCGGCCTTGCGCATCCGGGCGAGCAGCCGGGGCAGCACCGGCGGGCCCAGTCTCTCGAGGAGCCGGCCCAGGGGACCGTCGAGGTCCGCCTGCCCGCCTCCCAGGAGCGCGTCGATCGCGGAAAGGCACTCGCGGGTCACGAAGAGGGATTGGACCCGATCCCGGGCAGGGTCCACCGGCCGGTCCTCTCCTCCCGTCCCCGCGGCGTCCACCGTCTCGAGGACCCCGAGGGCGCGGTCCGGGCGTCCCGCCGCGAGGTATCGGAGGTAGAGCCCGGCGAAGGCCCGGTACGTCTCCCCGCGGTCCGGCGGCCCGGAGGCCAGGTGCAGGAGCTCCCGGAGGACGGCCTCGTAGTCGGCGAGGAGATCCCGCTCCCCGTCGCGCACCACCATCTCCTGGAGGCGATGCGCTTCCTCCGGGCTCAGGGCGGCGGACGACACCACCCGATCGAGGGCCTCGCGGTCCATCTCCGTCCCCGGCCCCCGGGGGGGGCGATCCTCTCCCGAGGCCGCCCCGCGCCACTCCTCGCCCGCGAGAGAGGCGTCCACCGCCACCCCGTCCGCCGGCTGGAGGAGCAGGTGGGTCACGTGCGTGAAGCCCCTCTCCCCGAGGTACGTGGCCAGGTCTTGCTCGATGTCGTCCGGATCGATCCTGAGACTCAGGATCTCCACCAGGTCGACGAGCTCCTCCCGGGTGATGCCGGCGTGGATCGTGAGGCGCCGGATGCCGTCGTCGAACAGGCGGCGGGCGAGGGATCCCACCCCGGGGGTGTCCCTCTGGATCTCCCGGCCCCGGTAGAGGATCCGCTCGTCCGAGAGATCCAGGACGAGATCGCCGTACTCCTCGAGGAAGGAGGTCACGCGCCGCCACAGCACCTCGTCCGCCCGGGATCGCGCGGGGTGGCGTTCGGGATACAGGGTGCGGGCCCGCTCCGCCCGGTCCACGGCCACGAAGGCGTTCCGCACCGCGGCCATCTCCGCTTCCGCGGGGGCCGGGGGATCTTGCGAGGAGATCGAGACCTTCGCCCCCGCTCCCGCCCGGAGAACGGGGTTCGCTTCCTGCTCAGGATCCGCCGTCCGCGTCACGAGCGTTCCCCTTGCTCTGACCGTCGCCCCGGACCGGCCGCCGGGGATCCGATGACCCGCCCGCGGAAACGCACATCCCGTGCCGGAGGCGGAGTCCGGCTCCCGGGCGGGGGAAGGCGGGCCGCGAGGGAGGGGGGGGAGCCCGGATCGGGGCCGCGCGCGCCGGTCCGGGGGGCTAGGGGATTCCCGGAATGAGAAACGCTCCCACTTTGAACCGGGCTTGCCCCGTCCCTCCCATCCGGCGTGCGGGCGACGGCGCCGGGCTCCTTCCGCGGGGGGCTTCCCTCCGAGCAGGGAGCGGTGGCCCCCCGGGCCGCCGGCGACGGGAGATCGCGGGAAGGGGCCGGGCGCGGCGGGGAGTCGAGTCCGGGCGGGTTGCGGACGAGGATCCACCGGGGCCGGGCGCGGGGAGATCCGCCGGGGATCGTGCGGGCGGATGCGGGACGGGGGGCTACCGGGCGGCCTCCGCCGGCCGGTCGAAGCAGAAGATACGGCCCTTCTCCGTGGCGACGTAGAGCTTCCGGCCGTGGGCCACGGGGGGACGGCGGACCCGTTCCCCGAGGTCGAAGCTCCACTCGATCCCCCCTCCGGGGCGGATCGCCAGCAGCCTTCCCGCCGTGGAGACGGTGAAGAGGAGATCCTCCCGGGCGAGGAGGTCCGCATCCAGGGAGGACCCCGCGGGGATCTTCCGGGTGCGGGTTCGACCGCCGGTTCGGGGGTCCAGACCGAGGAGGGTGCCGTCCTTTGCGAGCACGGCCACCTCGCCTCCCACCAGGGCCGCCCGGCAACGGGAGAGGCAGGGCAGGGGAGCGGTCCAGCGGATCTCCCCCGTCTCCCGCGAGAGCGCCGCCACGGCGGGGGCGTCGGAGATCACGAGCAGGGGACCCTTCTCTCCCGCGAAGGGGAGGTTCCGGACGGGAGCCGCGAGCTTCCGGGTCCAGCGTACGGTTCCGGTCCGGGCCTCCAGGGCCTGGAGGACTCCCTCCGCGGTGGCGACGAAGACGAACCCGCCCGCGGAGGCGGGAGGCGCCCGCAGGCGCCCGCCGAGATCGCGCGTCCAGGCCCGTTTCCGGTCGCGGTAGCCTCCGGCGACGCCCCGGTCGTCCACCACCACCACGGTCCTTCCCGCGACCACGGGCGGGGTGCTCACGGGACCCTCCAGGTCGAACCGGCGCACGACCTCCCCGGTGGGGAGATCGAGGAGGAGGAGCTTGTGGTCGAGGGTGCCGAGCCAGGCCCGGTCCCCGAGCACGAGGGGAGAGGCGCTGCACCCGGACAGCAGGTCGAGGGGGATCTCCCCGATCCGCTTCCCCGTGTCGGCCTCGTAGACCCGGAGCGTCCCGTCCCGTCCCGCCACGAGCATGCGGTCCTTCCAAAAGGCCGGGTTGCCCTCCAGGGGAGCTCCGGTGCGGATCTCCCAGGCCACCTTCTTCTTCAGGCGGAACTCGGTCCCGGGGGTCTGCAGGACCACCGCCTTCGTGAGGGGGAACTCCGCCTCCTCGAAGGTCGGCTTGCGGAGGACGAGGGTGAGGCTGGCGCCGGGCGGAAACCGCACGGGGACCCCGTGCTCCCCCGTCCGACCCAGGCTCCGGACGGAGCCGTCCGGGCTCCGGGCCAGGACCTCCGCGCCCCGGGGCCGGGATCGGGCCAGGAAGCAGAGGCGGACGCGCGGTTCCAGGTTCATGTCCGGGTGTCCTTCCAGGAGGTCGAGGAGAACCCGGTTTCCCCGCTCCACGGCGCCCCGGCGGAAGAGGTCCTCCGCGCGGGCGAACTCGCCCCGGATCTCCTCCACCCGGTCCAGGATGGACCGCATCTTCCCGTCGAGGTCGAGGCCGGCCTTCCCCAGCAGCTCGAGGGAAACCGGTTCGTAGATTCCGCGGGGAGCGGCCCGCGCGAGCTCGTCGCACCGGTCGAGAACCGCCCGGCAGCGCCTCTCCACCTCCTCCAGGTCCCCTTTCTCGAGGATCGCGGCGAGCGTGGGATAGACGCGGTAGAACTCGTGCCGGAGCTTGCGGCCCAGGAGGCGGGCCCGGATGCGGTGGAAGCAGTCGGAGACCTCGGCGTGGAGCCCCCGGATCTCCGCGTCGCGCTCCCGCATGGAGGCGGCGAGGTTCGCGTGCTCGTCCCCGAGCCGCCTCTCGATCGCCGCCAGGCGCTCGAGGTACCCGCCGAGCTCGGCGGGGTCGAGGACCTCGCGGAGCTTGCCGGCGCGGTCCAGGCCCTCCTCCAGCCGGTCGAGCGTCATGGTCTCCAGCTCCATGACCCGGAGGGACCGTATCTGGAAGGGGATCTCTCCGAGCCCCCGGAGCCACTCCTTCGTGCGATCGGCGAGCAGGCCCCGGACGGCGGAGACGTAGCTCTCCCTCGTGCGCCGGCGGAACACGGGGTCCAACCCCGTCTCCAGCCGCGCGCACTCCTCCCCGTCGAGATAGTCGAGGAACTTGGAGACCGCCTCCAGCGAGATCTCCGCGGCCTCGGAGGGAACCGCCTTCCGGAACCTCGACTCCAGGACGTCACGGTAGCGTCTCTCGCGCGGATCGCCGGTGGCCGCCCGGGCGCTGCGCCCGTCGAGGACGGCCAGGAGCTTTCGGCCCTCGCGCTCCCACTCGGTGCCCGGGTGGTCCACGATGAGGCGGGTGACCACGCGGCGGGCCTCCTCCTTCTTCCCGCTCTGCAGGAGGCCCCAGGCCCGGTTCAGGGCCGCGCCGGGCTTCTCCCCGCCGCTCACCAGGACGAAGGCCACGGCGGCCGCCACCAGGAAGGGGCCCAGGACGAGGACCGCCGCCCACCGCCGGGTGTTCCGGACGGCGGGACCGCGTTCCACCTCGCGGAGGCGGCGGAGCGTCTCCTGCCGCGAGGGGTCGAGCTGGAGCATCTTCCGGTAGACCTCGGCGAGCTGGGAGTGACGGCGCTGGACCTCCAGGATCGTGGCCACCCGGTCGAGCTGTTTCAGCGCCTCCTGCTCCCGGCCCACCTTCAGGTAGAGGTTCGCGAGCATCCGGCCCAGGCCGAGGTGGTCGGGGAGGTGCTCCAGCACCTGCCGGCACACCTCGATGGCCCTGTCGTACTCCTCGCGCTCGCTGAGGATCTCCGCCGCCTGCAGGGCGCGCCGGGCGGCCTTGTCGAACCGCCCTCCGGCCAGGTGCTCCTTCACCAGGCGGAGGGGGCTCAGCTCGGACCGGAGGTCGAGCCGGGCCGCCTTCTCGAGGATCGCGATGCCGTCGTCCCACTGGCCCCCCTCGAGGAGGATTTCCCCGATGTGATGGAAGACCTTCGCCGCCTCGTCCCGCTCCCCCAGCCTCTCCCGGATCTCGGCGAGGGGCCGGAGGATGGAGAGGTCCCGCGGAGCCTCCCGCCGGGCGGACTCCAGGATCTCCACCGCGCGGCGGGGGTTCCCCTTCTGGATCTCCCGGCGGGCGGCCTGGACCAGCTCCTCCTCCCTCGCGGACCGGATGTAGCCTTCGTCGAGGAGCCGGATGAGCTGCACTCCCGTGTCGTAGGTGGAGAGGTGCGACCCGGACAGGATCTGGGAGACCGTGTAGTAGCCGTTCACCATCCAGTAGACGGCGGCGAGGTCCCGCCCCTCGACGGCGGGATCAGGCGGATCCTTCGCGGGGAAGGTGTGGACGAAGATCTCCCGGTCGTCCGGGATCTTCTTCCGGAACCGGCTCCACTCCTGCATCCGCCTCGCTGTCTCCAGGACGATCTCGTCGGGCTGGAAGTGGAAGCGAGCGAAGGGGTGGGAGTCCTCGATCTCGGTCTCGTCCCCGGCGTCCTCGAAGGAGAAGACCCCGTCGTTCCAGGTGAGCAGATCGTAGATCTCCTCCGCGGCCTGGTACCGGGCCGCCTCCTGGACGTCCTCCTCCCGGCAGAGACCCAGCGAGACGAGGGTCTCCCCGAGCCGGGCCCCCGTCTCCTTCTGCCTCTCCAGGGCGAACCGGAGATCCTCCTCCCGGATCACTCCCCGGCCCACCAGGAACCTGCCCATGGGGAAACCGTTGATCGTGCGCCCGGAGAGCAGGCTCATGCCCCGCGAGGAGAACGCGATCCTCTTCTCCCGGCGGCCCGAGCGGATCACGAGCACACCGGGCCGGCCGTTCGCGCTCAAGGCCTGAAGGATGTCGGTCAGGTAGACGCTGCTGATGTCCCCGGTGAGCGACATGTCGACCGTCCCCGGAAGGCCGGCGGCGCGCGGGACCGACCCGGTCGCCGAACGGCGGTTTTCCTCTCTTCCCTAACGGAATCCGGGGCCCGGGAATTGAGGGGAATCCGCCCGCCGGGCGGGCCGGAGACGGCCGGGCGGGGGGACGGATCCGCGGCCGGCGGCCGGCCCCGGCGGTGTCCGGGAGCGCCCGCGGGAGACGCGGTTACCGCCCGTCTTCCTCGGGGCGGGGCGGGAAGGCGGTCTTCGCGGCGATCTCGAAGAGCTGCCGGATGGGCTCCGCGCTCTTCTTGAAGGCCTCCGCCTTCTCCGGAGCGAGAGCCTGCTCGATCAGGCGATCCTCCTCCTCCCACGAGTCGTCGAGGGCCTTCTTCACCTCCTCGAAGGGGATCTCGTCGGGCTTGGCGTGGGATCGGACGATCCGCCGGAAGGTCTCCCGCCTCCGCTCGTCCACCTGGGCGAGGATCTCCCGCACCTGCTCCTTGTCCCGCTCGTCCAGGGACAGGGCCTGGGCCACCCGGTCGGCGAGGCGCCGGATCATCCGGGCCTGCCGGGCCTCCGATTCCGGCGTGGGGTTCATGAGATCGCGCAGGTAGCGGTCCCGCTGCCGCTTCACCTGGCTCTCCATGATCTTCGCGAACACCCGCCCCATCTGCTCGGTGGGGGTCTCCTTCGGGGAGGGAGCGGCGGGAGCGCCGGCCTCGCCCCCCGCGGGCCCGGCCGGGCCCGCGGGGGGCCCTTCCCGGATGCCTTCCTCGAGCCTGGCCACCCGGCTCCGGAGGTCGGCCAGAGCGAGGTCCAGCTCTCCGCGGCGTTTCCGCTCCGCGGCCAGGGCGTCCTCCAGCACCGCCACCCTCGCCGCCACCGCCTTCTCCGGGGAGGGAGTCGCGGAAGCCCCGGATCCCGGGCCGAAGAGAGCGAGAGCCGCCGCCACCACCACCACCGCCAGCGCCAGGTTCACCCCGATGACGAGAATCAGGCCTTCCTTCTTCACGGCACGCTCCTCCGTCGGATCCTCCGCAATGATACGCGGCCGGGGGCGCCGGTGATGGGACGAGGCGCGCGGGGAAACGGGTTCCCCCGGGGGCGGGCCGGGAGACCGCTACTCGTGCACGAAGGAGAAGCACCCCGTGAGGTAGCCGGCGCCCACGGTGGGAACGGCCACGAGGTCCCCGGGCTGGATCCTGGGCGGGACCTCGTCCTCGATCCGGAGGAAGCGCTCTCCGTCGTGGACCCGCCGCATGTTCCCGCGGCGGATCGCGTAGTCGAGGGTGATGAGGTTCGAGGCGCAGGAGATGTTGCCGAAGCGGTAGATCGTCTTGAAGACCTGCTCGTCCTTCACCCCGAGCTTGTCGCGGAGACCGTCCAGGATCCTTCCGTTCGCCTGGTGGGGGGTGATCTTCACGCGGTCCAGGAGCTCCCGCAGCTCGGGGTCGTCGCGCTTGAGATCCTTCATCGTGAAGCCCAGGCTCTGCACCGTGGCCTCCACCATGGTGTTCACCGCGGTGCGGAGGACGCGGGGTCCCCCCTCCATCTTCAGGAAATCGCGCTCCACGACCCGTTTGGGGCCGCCTTGCCCGTTCATGATCAGCTGGCGGCTCGGGGGAGGGGAGTTGTTGTTGTCCATCATGATGTTCCCGGGGACGTAGCGGCTCCCCAGGACCACGTGGTCGAGGACGCCGCCCGGCCCCTCCTCCTCCCGGCGGGAGAGGACCACCGCGCCCGCGCCGTCTCCGAACAGGATCGCGGTGACGGGGTCCTCGTAATCGACCACGCTGGTGAGATGCTCGGTGGCCACCACGAGGGCCTGCCGGTAGATGCCCGCCTTGAGGAAGGCGCGGGCCACGTTGAGGCCGTAGACGCCCCCCGCGCAGGCCGCGGTGAGGTAGAAGGTGGCCGCGCCCCGCATCCCCATCTCGGCCACGAGCTTGCACTCCTCCCCCGGGTAGATGTTCTTGGGGGTGAACGTGGCCATGATGAAGAGATCGATATCGGCGGGATCCACCCCCGAGGTCTCCAGGGCGACGGCGCAGGCCTCCCGGGCCATGTCCCCCGCGCTGGCCGCCGGGTCCAGGAGGCGGCGCTCCTGGATGTGGGTGACGCGGTCCACCCACTCGGAGAAGTCCCCGCCCTGCTCCTCGATGTAGCCGCCGACGATGTCCTCGAGCTCGGCGTTCGTCACCACCCGCTCGGGCAGGAACGAACCGGTCCCGGAGACGTGAATGTGGTGGTCGATGTCGAGCACGGTGGAATCCTCGGGCAGGAGCAGCGGGCGAGTATAGTTCCCCCCCTTCCGCGGGCAAAGGCTTTCGGCCCCTGGGGCCCCCCCGGCGTAGACTCGGGTCGTGGGGCGACGCATCCTACTCCTGGGCCGGGCGGGCACCGGAAAGACGCGGGCGGTCATGGACCGGACGGCCCCCTTCCTGGCCCGCGGCCGGGGGAACCGTGCGGTCCTGCTCCTCCCGAATCTCTCGCAAGCGAACCACGTGAAGCGGCTCTTCCTCAGCCGCTACCCGGCCCTGGGCGGGTTCTTCGACGAGTCCGTGCTCACGTTCACGAGCCTCGCGGAGCGCGTGGGGCCCGAGCGGCAGATCGGCGAGATCCTCTCCGGGGCCGGCCGCGACCGGATCCTGGCGACAGCCCTGGAACGCACCGGCGACGGCCCTTTCCGCGCGATGGGCCGCTACCCCGGCTTCCGGCGGGCCGCCCTCGCCCTGATCAGCGAGCTGAAGCAGAACGGGCGGCCCGCGGCCGTGATCCTCGGGCGACTGGACGACCTGGCCCGCCGGCGGGAGGGCGCGGCCCGGACCCGCCTCGAGGCGTTCCGCGACCTCTTCGCGGCCTACGAGGCGGTCCGGGAGGGGGAGGGGCGTCTCGACCACGAGGACTTCCTCCGGGAGGCGAGGGACGTCCTGGTGGGGGGGAGCCCCGCCCCGTCCCTCGAGTTCTTCGCCGCGGACGGCTTCCAGAACTTCACCACCCTCGAGCGGGAGATCCTCCTGGCCCTGGCGGACCGATCCCGGGAGACGGTGGTGACGCTGCCCTTCGACCCCGCCGGGGAGGGCCGGGAGGACGGACCGTTCCGCGTGGCGCGGGAGACCGCGGACTTCCTGCTCGCCCGCGGCTTCCGCCGGGAGGTCCTCACGGAGAACCACCGGGCCCGGCATCCGGGCCTGGCGGACCTCGAGGCGGCGCTCTGCCGCCGGACGGCGCCGGCCGCCTCCGGCGCCGTCCGGGTGCTCGAGGGGGCCGACCCGGAGGACGAGGCGGACCGCGTGGCCCGGTGCGCGCTCCGCCTGCTTCGCGGAGAGGAGGGCCCGGCCCGCAAGGCCCGGGAGATCGTGATCATCACCCGGAACGCCGCCCCCCACGCCCGGCGCTTCCGCCGGGCCTTTCGCCGGCACGGGGTCCCGCTCCGCGTCGAGGCCCCCGAGGATCTCTCGCACCACCCCTACCTCCGGAGCGCCCGGAACCTCCTCCGCCTCCTCAGCGGGGAGTTCACCGGGGAACGTCTCCTGGCGTTCTTCCGCTGCGATCACGTGCCGGGCGTGTCTCCGGCGGCCGCCGATCGCCTGGAGGACGAGGTATTCGCGGGCGAGGCGCCGGAGGGAGCGGAGGGATGGGCGGCGGCGCTGCGTCCCCGGCACGCCGTGGCCGCGGAGCTCGTGGAGGCCCTGGCGGGGTTCGAGCTCGAGCCCACGACCGCCTCCGTGGGGGAGGCCCTCTCCCGCTTCCTCGTTCCCCTGTGGGAGCGGGATCTCTCCGATCCGGACCGGGTCCGCGCGGAGGCCGCCGCCCACCGCGCCCTCCACCGGGCGCTGGAGGAGCTCTCCGAGGCGCCCGGCCCGGCCCCCGCGGACCTCTCCGCCTTCCTCGATCGCCTGGAAGAGGCCCTCGAGGCGGCGGCGCCTCCCGCCGACCGCCGACTCGAGGCGGTGAGCCTCATCGACGCCCGGGAGGCCCGGCAGTGGGAGGCACCGGTGGTCTTCGTGTGCTCCCTCCTGGCGGGGGAGTTCCCGGCGAACCTCCGGGAAGACATCTTCGTGGACGACGAGGGGCGGCGGGAGGCGAACCGCGAGGGCGGACTGGCCCTCAAGGAACGCCGTCTCCTCCAGGACGAGGAGCGGTACCTCTTCTACGTGGCGCTCACCCGGGCCCGGGACCGCCTCTATCTCACCTATCCCGTGACGGACGGCTCCGGGCGGGAGAGCTCCCGTTCCCTCTACCTCGAGGAGGTGCTCTCCGGGCTCGCGGGAGAGGCCGGGGAGGAGCTCGTCTCGCGGCGGAGGCTCTCGGACGTGCTCCCCCGCGAGGAGGAGGTCGACGGAGCGCGGGACCTCCACGACCGGGCGTTGCTGGGCCTGGCCCGGGCGTACCGGCCGGGAACGGAGGAGGAGACCCGGGCCCGGCGGGCGGCCGCCCTCCACGACCTCCTGGTGGGGGGGGAGGAGCCGGACGCCGCCTACCGGGAGGCGGCCCGGAAGGGGATCCGCTTCCTCGGACCGCCTCCCGCGACGCTCCGGGGACCGCTCACCGGGGGAGCGCCGCTTCCGGCGCCCCGGAGGCACTCGCCCAGCGCCCTGGAGGACTTCGTCCAGTGTCCCTTCCTCCACTTCGCGAAGCGGATCCTCCGGCTGGGGCCGGCGCGCCCCGACGAGGCGGCGCGGCGGGTCCTCGGGGAGATCGCCCACGAGGCGCTGCGCCTGGCCTTCACGGAGGTCGCGGAGGGCCGCCCGCCGCCGGGACCCGAGGCCGCCGGAGAGCTCCTCGGCCGGGCCCTGGCCGGAATCCCCCTTCCCGCGCCTCTCGGGCTCCGGGGGGACCGGGCCCTCCGCGAGCTCAAGGCGTCCCTCGCCCGGGTCCTCGAGCGGGAGAGAGCGCGCCTGGGGGGAAGCGCCTTCCGGCCGGCCCGGCTGGAAGCCCCCTTCGGGATCGAGGAGGACGGGATCCGGATCGAGGGCCGCATCGACCGCGTGGATACCTCCCCCGCCGGGAAGGGACTCGTCATCGACTACAAGTACTCCCGGCGGGGATTCGACGGGAAGCGGCTCCGGGAGATCGAGGAGGGGGGCCATCTCCAGCTCCCGATCTATCTCCTGGCCCTGGAGAGGAGCTTCGGACTGAAGCCCGCGGGAGCATGGCTCTACCCGCTCCTGGGCCCGGGACCGGGAGGGTTCGTCCTGCCCGGGGAGGAGTCACCCGCAGGCGGGGCGGAGAGCCTCGGGGAGGAAGAGCTCTCCGGGCTCCTCGACCGCACCCTGGAGCGGATCCGGGAGCTGGACCGCCGGATCGGGAGCGGTGACATCGCCGTGGCTCCGCGGGACCCGAGCCGGTGTTCCCGGTGCGACTTCGCGGACCTCTGCCGGGTGGAGGTCTGGCGGCTCGCGGAGGAGACATGAAGCTCACTCCCGACCAGGACCGGGCCGCGCGCCTCACCGGGCGCGACGTGTGCGTGCTGGCGGGGGCGGGCTCGGGAAAGACCCGGGTGCTCGTGGAGAGGGCGGTATGGCTGGTGACGCGCGAGGAGGATCCGCTTCCGCTGACCTCCCTCCTGGCCATCACCTTCACGGAGAAGGCGGCGGCGGAGATGAAGGAACGCCTTGCCGGACGCCTGGCGGACGAGGGCCGGATCGAGGAACGTGCGGAGGTGGACTGGGCGTGGGTCTCCACCATCCACGGATTCTGCTCCCGGCTGCTGCGGGAGAACGCCGTCGAGGCCGGCGTGGATCCCGCCTTCCGGATTCTCGACGAGAAGGAGGCCCCGCTCCTCCGCCGCGAGGCGCTGGCCGCGGTGGCGGGACGGTGGATCGAGGAGGGGCGGCCGGAGCTGGCCGACCTGGCCCGGCTGGCGCTTCCGGAAGTCGAGGAGGAGGTCCTGGCCGCTCACGAGGAGCTTCGCGCCCGGGGGCTCTCCCCGGAGGAGGTTCCGGTGGCGGAGGCCGACCCCGGAGCGGTGCGCGACGCCCTCCGGGAGATCGCCGCCGCGCGGGCCGGGCTGCCCGCTTTCCGCGACCGCCTGAAACCCGGGCCGCGGGCGATCCTCGAGGCGGTGCTCTCCGTGGGGGAACCGCCCCCGGGCCCCGGCGGGGCGGAGCGGTCCTCCTGCGAGGCGCTCCGGGACTGGCTCCTGCGGCTGAAGGACGCG
>JAOZQC010000331.1 GCA_029932425.1 Planctomycetota bacterium
GGCCGCTGCTCGTCCTGGCCGGACCCGGCAGCGGGAAGACGCGGGTGGTGACGCGGCGCATCGCCTGGCTCATCGACCAGGGCGTGCCCCCGGAGAGCCTCCTCGCCATCACCTTCACCAACAAGGCCGCCCGGGAGATGCGGGAGCGGGTGAACGCCCTGACCCGGTCGGACCGGGCCTGGATCTCCACGTTCCACAGCATGGGGGCGCGGATCCTCCGGCGGGGGGCGGAGCGGGTGGGGCTCGACGGGCGCTTCACGATCTACGACGACGCCGACCAGGTGCGGGTGGTGCGGGGCATCCTCAAGGACCTGAGCCTCGACCCGAAGCGCGTCCGTCCCCCCGCGATCCTCGCCGCCATCGGGCGCCTGAAGGGGGACCTCGTCACCCCGGAGGGGGCCGCGAAGCGGGCGGCGAGCGCCTTCGAGGAGGTCGTGGCGGAGGTGTACGCCGGCTACGAGCGGCGCCTTCGGGAGTCGAACGCCGCGGACTTCGACGACCTCCTGGTGAAGACCCTGAAGCTCCTCCGCGAGAACCCCGATCACCTCGAGCACTACCAGCGGAGGTTCCGCTTCGTGCTCGTGGACGAGTACCAGGACACGAACCGGGTGCAGTTCGAGCTCATGCGGATCCTGGCCGCGAGGGAACGGAACGTCCACGTGACCGGGGACCCCGACCAGTCGATCTACCGCTTCCGGGGGGCGGACATCCGCAACATCCTCGACTTCGAGGAGGTGTACCCGGAGACGCGGGTCATCCGCCTCGAGAGGAACTTCCGCTCCACGCGGCACATCCTGGCCGGCGCCGACTCCCTGATCCGGCAGAACCGCGACCGGAAGCCGAAGTCCCTGGTGCCCGTCCGGGAGGGGGGGGAGCGGATCCGGCTCCACGTGGCCCTGGACGAGGAGCACGAGGGGCGCATCGTCGCGGAGGTGGTCCGGTCCGCGCTGGACCGGGGCGTGCCCGCCTCCGAGATCGCGGTCTTCTATCGCATCCACGCCCTGAGCCGGTCCCTCGAGCGCGCCTTCATCGACCGCCGGATCCCCTACACCATCGTGCGCGGCACGGAGTTCTTCCGCCGGGCCGAGGTGCAGGACCTCCTGGGCTACCTGAAGGTCCTCCTGAACCCGCGGGACGCCGAGAGCCTCCTGCGCATCCTGAACGTGCCGTCCCGGGGGATCGGGACCACGAGCCGGGAGCGCCTCGTCCTCTTCGCCCGGCAGGCGTCCATCCCGCTCCGGGACGCCCTCGACGAGGCGGACCGGGTGCCGGGTCTCCGGGGCCGGAGCCTCCTCGCGGTGAAGGGCCTGGCCGGCCTGCTGCGTCACCTCGCGCCCCTGGCGGAGGGGCCGGTGGCCCCGCTCCTGGAGGAGATCATCCGCCTCACCCGGTACGGCGACCACCTGAAGAGCAAGTACCCGGAGAACCACGAGGACCGGTGGGAGAACGTGGACCAGCTCGTGTCCTCGGCGGCGGAGTTCGAGGAGAGGAATCCCGGGGCCGGGCTCGCGGGGTACCTGGAGGAGGTCTCCCTGCTTTCCGACGTGGACCGCTACGACGGGACCGAGGACCGGGTGGCCTTCATGACGCTCCACACCGCCAAGGGGCTGGAGTTCCGGGTGGTGCTCGTGGTGGGACTGGAGAAGGGGCTCCTGCCCCACTCCAGGTCCCTCGGCAGCCGGGAGGAGCTGGAGGAGGAGAGACGTCTCCTGTTCGTGGGGATGACCCGGGCGAAGGACGAGCTCCACCTCACGCGGGCCCGGGAGCGCTTCCGCTGGGGGGAGCAGGGGTACAGCGAGGCGTCCCCCTTCCTGGCGGAGGTCGATCCCGAGGCCGTGGCCGAGCCGGAGGGGATCGAGGAGGAGGAGGCTCCCCACTACGTGACGGACGAGTGGGTGGAGCCGGAGCCCTCCGCGGCCCTCCGGACGGGGATGCTCGTCCGGCACAGCCACTTCGGGGTGGGCCGTGTCCAGGCGGTCACCGGGCGAGGCGCCTCCACCCGCGTCACCGTGGACTTCCTCCGGCACGGGCGGAAGCGCCTCGTGGCGACCTACGCGGGGCTCGTCCCTTGCGAGGAGGGGCCGCGATGAGCGCCCAGCTCATTGTGCAGGTGAAGAACGACGTGAACATCATCAGCCTGGGGGCCGATCCCGTCTCCATCGGCCGGGAGCGGAGCAACGCGATCTGCCTGAACGACCCCACCCTCTCCCGCTTCCACTGCCGGATCGAGTCCCACCGCGGCGGCCACCGCCTGGTGGATCTCGGCAGCCAGAACGGCACGCAGGTGAACGGGAAGAAGGTCGCGCGGAAGGTCCTGGAGCACGGGGACCGGATCCAGATCGGGGCCGCCGTCCTCTACTACAAGTCGAAGCAGGAGAAGAGGCGCAACCCGGGGGCGGGCGTGGGCAGCGACACGGTGCAGATCCCGCGCTGGGGCCAGCCGAAGAAGGGGAAGCTCTCTCCCGCCCAGCGGTACGCCGCCGATCCCCGCCGCAAGGTGGAGCGGGTCCTCAGCCGGGTGTTCGAGGAGTACGGCCTGGACGGGTTGCTCGAGCTCCGGAGCTTCGTGGAGAACTTCGTGGAGGACCGCTCCAGCGCGATCTCCGGCCGGGGGACCACCCGGGAGAACCTCTCGCGGCTCCAGGAGATCACGAAGGCCATCACCTCCGAGCTGAACCTGGGGAAGCTCCTCACCCTCATCGTGGACTCCGTGATCCAGCTCACGAAGGCGGAGCGGGGCTTCCTGCTCCTCCGTTCCGGCAAGAAGCTGGAGATCCGCACCGCCCGCAACCTCGACCGGGAGCCCATCCGCAAGCCGGGCAAGAAGATCTCCTGGTCCATCGCGGAGGAGGTGGCCAAGACCGGCGCGCCGCTCATCAGCATCAACGCCCAGAAGGACGAGAGGCTCTCGTCGTCCGGCTCGGTGACCGACCTGAAGCTCCGCTCGGTGCTCGCGGTGGCCCTGAAGCTGAAGGGGCAGGTCACCGGGGTCCTCTACGTGGACAACCGCTTCGAGGAGGGGGTCTTCAGCAAGGTGGACCTCCCGCTCGCGGAGGCCTTCGCGGACCAGGCGGCGATCGCGGTGGAGAACGCCTGGCTCGTGGCGGAGAACCAGCGCCGCCAGCGGGAGCTGAAGACGGCCAAGGAGAAGGTGGAGGAGCTGAACCGCGTTCTCAACGAGAAGGTGCGCCGCCAGAGCGCGGAACTCTCCGAGGTGAAGCAGATCCTCCGGGAGCGGCAGGACGAGTGGGAGTTCAAGTACTCCTACGAGCACATCGTGGGGAACTCCGCCAAGATGCGCGAGGTCTTCCGGCTCCTCGACAAGGTCACGGACAGCGAGGTCCCGGTGCTGATCCAGGGGGAGTCGGGCACGGGCAAGGAGCTGGTGGCCCGGGCCATCCACTTCAACGGCCCCCGGAAGGACGGCCCCTACATCTCGGAGAACTGCGCGGCCATCCCGGACACCCTCCTGGAGTCCGAGCTCTTCGGCTACAAGCGGGGAGCCTTCACGGGCGCGGAGCGGGACAAGCGGGGGCTTTTGGAGCTGGCGAGCGGAGGCACCCTCCTCCTCGACGAGATCGGCGACATGTCGATGGAGATGCAGGGGAAACTCCTGCGGGCCCTCGAGGAGGGCGAGATCCGGCCCCTCGGCGGAAAGTCCACGGTGAAGGTGGACGTCCGGGTGATCTCGGCGAGCAACAAGGACCTCCGGCGGCTGAAGGAGGAGGGGGAGTTCCGCGAGGATCTCTTCTACCGGCTCGCCGTGATCACGGTGGACCTGCCCCCCCTCCGGCAGCGGCGGGAGGACATCCCTCTCCTCGTCGAGCACTTCATCGCGCAGTTCGCCCGCGAGAAGGGGGGGAAACCGCGGGCGATCTCGGACGAGGCCATGGCCATCCTCGCCGGGTACGACTGGCCGGGCAACGTCCGCCAGCTCCGGAACGAGATCCAGCGGGCCCTCGCCCTCGCGGACAAGGTCATCGTGCCGGAGATCCTCTCCGACGAGGTCCGGCTCGGGTCCGTGCCCAGCCTCACCCCGGCGAACCTCACCAACCGCGACCTCAAGGAGATCACCCGCGAGGTGGTGCAGACGGTGGAGCGCCAGGTGGTCCGCGAGGTCCTCGATCAGACGGGATGGAAGAAGAGCGAGGCCGCGCGCCGGCTGGGGATCTCCCGGCCCACCCTGGACAGCAAGATCAGCGCCTACGGTCTGAAGCGTCCCCAGAGGGAAACCCCATGAATCGATGCCGCCCGGTCCTCCTCCTTCCTCTCCTCCTGCTCCCGCCGGCCTGCTCCGGCCGGGAAGGTGCGGCCCCCGGGGCGGGCCGGTCCTCCTCGGAGAACGTCCGTCCCGCCCTCCTGAAGCTCCAGGAGTGGGAGTGGTACCGCACGGTGCCGGAGCGGTTCACGAACCTGGAGGGCCGGGTCCTCGACGCGGAGGGGCGCCCCGCCGCGGGGGCCACCGCCACGGACCTCGCCTTCCCGCCCAGCCCCGTGGCCGCGCCGAAGGAGGTGGCCGTGTACCGCGCGC
>JAOZQC010000332.1:0-2339 GCA_029932425.1 Planctomycetota bacterium
CCAGGACGAGGTCGGCCCCCGCCAGGAGGGCGTCCACCTCCCGGGGGTCCTTGAGCCGGGACATCCGGCGCCGGGAGAGATCCCCGGGGGCCACGAACGCGCGGGGCGGCAGCCAGGTGGCGTCGTCCAGGTCGAACGCCACGCCCCGCCCCGCGGCCCGCAGCGCCCGGAAGGCGATCCGGTTCCCCCGGGGCACGATCTCCCGGTGGACGAGGACCCCGTCCGCCCGGGAGACGCGCGCCAGGACCACGGCCCGCACGGCGTACCCCAGGGCCGCGCGGGCGGCCTTCCGGGCCCGGTCGGCGGCCCGGGTGGAGTAGAACCCCGCGAAGCCGCGGCTCGTGAGGAACGGGCGGAAGACCAGGCGGATGCCCTCCCGGGCCAGGGCCGGCTCGTAGGCGAGCACGCGCGGGCGGACGCTGGGTCCCTCCCGGGGCAGGGTGGACAGGGCGAGGAGGGTCCTCACGGCCGGGCCGCCTCGGGGACGGGGACGAGCTCCGCCCGCTTCTCCGCCCGCCGGGCCCTCCGCACCGCGAACCCCACCCCCGCGAAGACCATCATGGGCACGATCACCTGGGCCCGGTGCCGGAAGATGATGCCCACGTTCCCCTCCACCAGGGCGTAGAGCACCGTGATCATGGTGATGGTGAGAAGGAGCATGGAGGCGTCCCGGAACCGGTGGCGGACCGCGTTCGCCAGGCCGATGAAGATGATCGGCAGGAGCGCGTACCACACCAGCACGTCGGGAAGGGCCATGATCTGGCGCGGGGACATGACCTGCCAGGGGAAGGGGCTCCCGAGGAAGTAGACCATCCCCACGGGCAGGTAGGTGAGGGCGCTCACCGGCTCGGAGATGTCCACCTGCGGCGTGACGGCCCCCGCGGAGGGCACGGAGTTGTACTGCCGGTGGAGGTTCAGGTTGTGCAGGGACGCCCGCTCCAGCTCCCAGACGCCGAACCCGGAGGTCCGGACCACCACCAGGAGCCCGAGGATCACCAGGACCCCCACCGCGAAGGACCGGGCGGTGCGCCCCGCCCTCCCCACCAGGAAGCTCGCCACCGAGCAGGCGGCCACCAGGAGGAAGAGATACTGCCGCATGCTGCCCAGCGCCACGAGGAGGGCCAGGAACGCCGCCAGCCGCCACAGGCCGAAACGGCGCCGGAGGCTCATCACCACGGAGATGATGAGCATGAGGCAGAGGATCACCGGCGTGTCCCGGACGAGCAGCGTGGACCACAGGAGCACGGAGGGGAAGAAGGTCACGAAGACGGCGGAGGGCCGGCCGGCTTCCGGTCCGCCGAGCTCCCGCGCGATCCGGAACACGGGAATCGCGGTGAGGGCCCCCAGGACGCAGTTCAGGAGGATGGGGAGGAACGGCACCACTCCGAAGAGGTAGTAGATCGACCCCACCAGGTAGAAGTACCCCACCTGGAGGGAGTCCAGGAAACGCCACGAGAGGCGGTACGGCGTCTCCCCCTCGAGCCACAGGCAGAACTGCAGGCCGTTGGTGTGGAAGGTCTCCTCGTCGGGGGCGATCGTGTACTGGAGGCCGGTGGTGTGGATGGCGGCCGCCACCAGCACCCTGAGGGCGAAGCCGGCGAGGATCACCGCCGCCAGGAAGGCCCCGTCGGAGAGGGGGGGCGCTTCCTCCCCGCGGCGGCGGGGCCGGGCCACCGCGGGCAGGAGGAGGGCGGCACCGAAGATCAGGAACCCCGCCAGCGCCACCGCCCCCGGGACGATGCCCGAGAGCGCCGGGCTGCCGGCGGCCGCCAGGGGAAGGAGGACCACCCCCGCCACGAGACTGAAGACGATCAGGCGCAAGCGATCTCCCCGTAGAGGTCCCGGAGCTCGCGGACGGCCCGGTCCAGGTCCAGCCGCTCCCGGGCCGCCCGGCGGCACCGGCCGGCGAGCGCCGGCCCCTCCTTCCCGAGCTCCGCCAGCTCCTCGAGCGCCGCCCGGTATCCGGTCTCGGAGAACTCCCGCACCACCACGCCCGTCCGGGTCTCCTCGACGAGCGCCTCCGTATCCCCGATCCCCGGCGACAGGATCACCGGCACTCCCGACGCGAGGAACTCGCCGAGCTTGGTGGGCATCGACGCCCGCTTCGACGGCGCGGATTCTATGAGCAGGATTCCCGCGGTCGCGAGCGAAAACCAGCGCGGCACCTCCGGGGGGGGAACGCCCCGGACGGTGACCCGCTCCCGGGGGATCCCGCGGGCGGCGATCCCCCGGAGGGCGGGGGTGGGGTCCTCCTCGGTGAGGACGAGGCCCCGGGCCTCGGGGTCCCCGCGGAGCGCGACCGCGAGGAGGTCCAGCATGGCGTCGAGCCGGTACCAGGA
>JAOZQC010000332.1:2349-4526 GCA_029932425.1 Planctomycetota bacterium
GCCGAGCGCGCCCGCCACCGCGTAGACCGGACGTCCCGCCAGGTGCTCCCCCCCGGGGGGCGGCGGCAGGCCGGGGCGGAACCGCCGGAGGTCCACGGCGGTGGGGATGACGCGCACCGGGACGGAGAGCGGCGGCAGGAGCTCCCGGGCGGCCTCCGCGAGGAGCACCACCCCCGCGGCCCGGGAGAGGAGGTGCCTCTCCAGGCGGACCCACAGGCGGTGCACCGGGGATCCTTCCCGCCAGATCCTCCCGTCCACCCGCTCCCGGGGCCAGAGCCCGCGCATGTCGAAGAGGAAGGGGCGTCCGAGCCCCCGGGCCAGGAGCGCGGGGACATAGGACCGGGCGTGGACGAGGTCGATCCTCTCCCGGGCCGCGAGGCCCCGGCCCGCGGCGATCCCCCGCGCGGCCTGGACCAGCGTGCGGGGCACCGCGGCCCCCCTCCCCCGGGGCAGGGCCGTCCAGGGGACCCCCGCGGCGGCGAGCTCCTCCCGGACCCGGGCCGTCCGCTCCCGGTCGGCGAGGAAGCGGTCCGCCTCGAAGGAGAGGAGACACACCCGGCACCCCGCCTCCGCCAGGCCGCGGAGGTAGGGCACGGTCTGCGACGCCCCGGGGCCGGCGAGGACCCCGTCCTGGACGAGCCACAGCACCCGGGTCACCGCCCCGCCTCCCGCGCCGCGTACACGGTGAGGACGTCCCCGAGCCCGGTGCGGGCCAGGAACCCGTTGGCCAGGGCCTTCAGCCACCGGAGCGGGGTCCGGCTCCTCGCCGCCTCCTGGAGGGCCGCCGTCTCCTCCGCCGGGAATCCCTGTCGCCGGACGGGCGTCCCCCGGAACCGCTTGGCGAGCTCCGGGGGAAGGATCGTGCGGGTCGTGACCCGCTCCGGGCGGAACCCCGCGGCGGCGAGGACCCCGGCCAGGGCGCGGGGGGTGAGCAGGCAGAGGTGGTCGCGCGAGACCGCGAGCCACTCGCGGCCCAGCCATCGCCGGGAGAGGGAGCCGTAGTTCGGGGTGGTGAGGAAGAGGATCCCGCGGGGCCGGAGGAGATCCCGGATCCCGGCCAGGAAGCCCGCCGGGTCCGGCACGTGCTCCACCGTTTCCAGGGAGACCGCGGCGTCGAACGCCCCCCGCGGGAGGTCCAGGTCCGCCAGGTTCCCCACCCGCACGGGAAGGCCTCGGCGCCCCGCCCGGGCCGCCGCCGCCCGGGAGAGCTCGGTCCCGAGCACGCTCCAGCCTTCCTCCCGGGCCGTCTCGAGGAACAGGCCCGCCCCCGCCCCCACGTCCAGGAGGCGGCCGGGACCGCCGGTCCGCGCCGCCAGCCCGGCCAGGATCTCCCGGTACCGGTCCCGGGTGGCGGGGGGCAGGGCGAGGGTGGCGGGCGGGAGGTAGTCCTCGTAGCGCGCCGGGGGGTCGAAGGCCGCGGGCCGGGAGAGGGAACCGCAGGCGGGACAGAGGTGCAGGGGGAGGCCGTCCTTCCGCCCCGCCGGCCGGGCGGGGGTCCCGCAGGCCCGGCACCTCACCGGAGCCCCTCCGCCCAGATCGCCAGGGCGAGGAGGAGGAAGGCCTGGATCCGGGGCCGGCCGGTGGGGAGTCCCTTGCGGAGGCCGCGAAGCACCCGGTCCACGCCCTCCTCCGTGACCACCTCCAGGGCGGCCAGGGCCCGCGAGCGGAGCCTGGAGCGCAGGAAGCCCTCGAGGTCCCCCCGGAACCAGTGCTCCACGGGGGCCGCGAAGCCGCGCTTGTCCCCCGCCAGGACCTCCCGGGGCAGGAGGTCCTCCACGGCGCGGGCGAGGAGCGCCTTCCGGCGCCCGGCCAGGTGGCGCCGGGCCGGGACCCGGGCGCACCACTCCACGAGCCGGTGGTCCTCGAGCGGGGCCCGGCACTCGAGGGCCGTGGCCATGGAGGTCATGTCCACCTTCACGTTGAGATCGTCCGGGAGCCAGGTGGCCAGGTCCACGGCGAGCATGCGGTCCGGTTCCTCTCCCGGGAAGGAGGTGTAGAGATCCCGGAGGAACCGGGCCGGGGCGTCGCCGTGGCGGGCCGCGAAGCCGGGGTCCAGGAGACCGCTCCGGGCGCCGCCGTTGAAGCACTCGTAGAACTCGTAGTAGCGGCGCCAGGGCTCCATGAGGACCAGTGCCATCGCCCGCCGCCCCCGGCCCGGGAGGAGCGGGCGGAGGGCC
>JAOZQC010000333.1 GCA_029932425.1 Planctomycetota bacterium
ACTTCCGTTCGCGCCCCGTGAACGTGATCCCCGTGATCTGCATGACCCTGGGGGTGATGGCGCTCATCGTCATCCTGGCGGTGATGGACGGCTTCCAGGCCCAGCTCAAGCAGACGCTCCGGGGCTCCCTGTCGGACCTCACGATCCGGATCTACTACGACAGCGACTTCGAGAAGTGGGAGGAGGTCCTCCGGGAGGTGGACGGAGTGGTGGCGGTGGCCCCCCACCTGGAGAGCTTCAGCCTGGTGAGCGAGTCGCGGACGGGGGGCGAGGCCGGGCCCCTCGACATCCCGATCCAGAAGGACGGGGCGCTGGTGCTGGGGATCGAACCGGGGCGGGAGGCCGAGGTCTCGAGCTTCCGCCGCTACCTCCGGATGCGGGTGATCACGAACGCGGAGACGGGGGAGACGGAATGGATCTCCTCCACCCCCGATCCCGAGCAGCCGTTCGCCGTGCTCCAGCCCCGCTGGGAGGACAAGCCGGGCATCATCCTGGGGCGGCCCCTGGCCCGCCGGCTGGGGATCTACTTCCCTCCCCGTCCCGATCCGCGGATTCCCGGGGCGTACCTCTACCAGCGGGTCTTCCTCACCACCGTGGTGCGCACCGACGATCCGAAGGAGAAGTACCGCCCGCGGCAGTGGGATTTCTGCGTGACGGGGTTCTACGAGTCGGGGAACCAGGACCTGGATCAGCACATCGCCTTCGTGGACCGCGGCGTGGCGAGGCGGTTCTTCGAGCTGGCCGTGGATCCCCAGGAGGTGCGCATCCGTCTCGAGGACTATACCTCCCAGCACGCCCGCGTGAAGCGGGAGCTGATCGAGCGGATGGCGGAGATCTACACCCGGACCGCCCGGCGGAACGTCCCCTGGAGGAAGGGGCACCCGTACTCCGTCCTCACCTGGGAGGACCGGAGGAAGAACTTCATCGCGGCGATCGACAACGAGAAGGGGCTCATCGCGATCATCGCGGGGATGGCCTTCATCGTCACGGGGTTCATGATCTTCTCCATCCTCTCCATGGTGGTGACGATGAAGACGCGGGACATCGGCATCATCAAGGCGCTGGGCGGCACCACGGGAGGAGTGGTGCGGATCTTCCTGCTCAGCGGCTTCATCTCGGGGCTGCTCGGGTCTCTGGCGGGTCTCGGTCTCGGCCTCCTCTTCACCTCGAACATCAACTGGGTGCGGGACCGGCTGAACGACGTCCTGGGAGTGGACCCTTTCCCCAAGGACATCTACCTCTTCAACGAGATCCCCACGCGGGTGAACCCCCACGAGGTGGCGATCGTCACCGGTCTGGCCATCGTGGTCGCCCTCCTGGGCTCGATCCTCCCCGCCCTGGAGTCCCTGCGCTATGAGTGAACCCCTGCTCCTGGCCCGGAACCTCGAGAAGTCCTATCGCATGGGCTCGCAGGTGATCCGCGTCCTCCGCGGCCTGGACTTCTCGCTGCGGGCGGGGGAGGTGGTGGCGGTGACGGGGGCGTCGGGGGTCGGCAAGTCCACCCTGCTGCACATCCTCGGCCTCCTGGACACCCCGGACGCGGGAGAGGTGTTCTTTCAGGGCGAGGAGATGTTCGCGCTCCCTCCCCGCCTGCGCGCGGCCCGGAGGAACCGGGTGCTGGGCTTCGTGTTCCAGTTCTACCACCTCATTCCGGAGCTCACGGCGCTGGAGAACGTGCTCCTCCCCTCCATGATCGCCGAGGGCCGCCGGCGCTGGCGGAGGGGGCGGCGGGCGCACCGGGAGAGGGCGCGCCGGCTCCTCGCGGAGGTGGGGCTCTCCGAGCGCCTGCGGCATCGCCCGGCCCAGCTCTCCGGAGGCGAGCGCCAGCGGGTGGCCATCGCGCGGGCCCTCATGAACGAGCCCGCGATCCTCCTCTGCGACGAGCCCACGGGGAACCTGGACCCCGAGACCAGCGAGGGGGTCACGGAGGTGCTCTGGGCGGTGAACCGGGCCCGGGAGCAGGCGATCCTCCTGGCCACCCACGATCCCGCGCTGGCCGCCCGCGCCGACCGCGTCCTGGTCATGGACCGCGGCCGCCTCCGCGAGAAGGAACCATGCGGAGGCGGGAACGACCTGTAACCTTCGCCTGTTCCCGCCCGGCGCCCGGAGTCCCGGAGGCGTTCGCGTTCCCCGCGTCACCCGGCCTCCCGGTTCCCCCGCCTCTCGCACCCCGGCCGTCCTCCCCGCGGCGGTGGGTCCTTTCCGGCCCCGGGGCAGCCTCCGTCTCCGCCGCGATCGTCGCCGGGCGCCTCCCTCGTCCCGGGGGCCGGAATTGCGGCGGCGCCCGCGGAGTGCTAGCCTGACGGTCATGAAGAAGCTCCTCGCCCTGCTTCTCGTCGCGGTCCTGGCGGCCGGCTGCGCCACCTCCGCGCGGTCCCCCGCGGGGCGTCCCGGGAGCATGGCCGCCCGCCTGGCGGACGGCGGCGCGCCCCGCGGCGAGTCGGGTCGATTCCTCGGGCATCTCTCCCAGGCCTTCGAGGACCACGTGAGGGATTGCCTGGGGGGCCTCTCCTTCCTCGGGCGGTCCTTCTCCCGGGGGATCGCGGAGGACATGAGCCGCCTGCGGGCCACGTTCCGCTGACCGCCGCGGCCCGCCGCCGGGCATGGGGAGCCCCGGCGGCGGGATCAGAAGAGCCGGTAGGTGGGCCGCATGGCCACCGGGGGACCCATGAGCTCCGCGAGGACCACGGCCTCCCGCAGGTTGTCGCGCCGGAGGCGGATGCGGGGGCCGACCCGGACCGGCAGGGAGACGATGGCGGCGGCCGTGGTGTCGGCGAGAGCCCGGCGCGGCGCCACCACCATGGGCACGGTGGGCTCCCGCGCCGGCACGAGCCGAGGCACGGATTTCTCCCCCCGGGCGGGCGCCGGCGGCGCGGAGGCGGGGGCGGTGGGCGTGGACGGGGGGGCCGGCGTCTGGCCGAAGATGGATCCGAGGGTGGGGAGCCCCGGACCCGCGGCTTCCTCCCCCATGTACTTCCGGATCCGCTCGTGCACGGCCCGGGCGATGTCGATCTTCCGGCCCTCCTCGCCCGCGGTCGCCTTCTCCACGAGCTTGCGCACGAGCGTGAAGAGGCCCACCAGGGCGAGGAGGATCACGTAGACGACGAATTCATCCATGATCGGCAACCTCCGGCCGGCGAGGGTCACTCACCGGGGGTCTCCGGTCCGCCGGGCGTGCCCTCCCGGGCCACGGACCGGCGCATCTCGGTGTCCGCCTCGATGTTCTTGAACCGGTAGTAGTCCATGAGGCCCAGGTTTCCGGTGCGGAAGGCCTCCGCGATCGCCCGCGGGATCTCCGCCTCGGCGAGGACCACCTTGGCCCGGTTCTCCTGGACCTGGGCCCGCATCTCCTGCTCGTAGGCCACGGCCATGGCGCGCCGCTCCTCGGCCTTCGCCTGGGCCACGCGCTTGTCGGCCTCCGCCTGGTCGGCCTGGAGGCGCGCCCCGATGTTCTCCCCCACGTCCACGTCCGCGATGTCGATGGAGACGATCTCGAAGGCCGTGCCGGAGTCGAGTCCCTTGTGCAGGACCGCCTTGGAGATCACGTCCGGGTTTTCGAGCACCTTTTTGTGGCTCGGGGAGGAACCGATGGCGGAGACGATCCCCTCGCCCACGCGGGCGATGATCGTCTCCTCCGTGGCGCCGCCGATGAGGCGGGCGATGTGGGTCTTCACGGTCACCCTCGCCTTGGCCCGGAGCTGGATGCCGTCCATGGCCACCGCGTCCAGGGTGTCCCGGCCCTTGCGCGGATCCGGACAGTCGATGACCTTGGGGTTCACGCAGGTCTGCACCGCCTCGAGGACGTTCCGCCCCGCGAGGTCGATGCCGGTGGCCACCCGGTAGTCGAGGCCCAGGTCGGCACGGTCCGCGGCCACCAGGGCCCGGACCACGTTCGGGACGTTTCCGCCGGCGAGGTAGTGGGCCTCGAGGAGACGGGTGTCCACGTCGATCCCGGCCTGGACGGCGGTGATCTTGGCCCTGACGATCACGGCCGGGTTCACCTTCCGGAGCCGCATGGCCACGATCTGGAAGAACGACACGCGGGCGTTCGCCAGGTAGGACTGCAGCCAGAGGCCGAAGTAGGTGCCGACGAGGATGATCACGATCAGGAAGACGATCGCGAGCAGGGCGACGAGCACCCAGGTCACGACCTGCCCGATCTGGGGCCCCACGCCCAGCACGGCGAGCAGCGGCAGATATGGAGTCATCGGAGTTCCTCCTCTTCCTCAGTTTCTTCCCTCTCCTCGAGGGACCGGACGACGATGCGGTTTCCATGGATGTCGATCACCCGCACGCGAACTCCGCTCTCGATGAGCTCGCCCCGGGTGACGGCGTCGAGACGCTCTCCCCCGAAGTCCACGATGCCCGACGGCCGGAGGCGGCTCGTGGTCGTGCCTTCCTTCCCGAGCAGGTCCCGGCGGTCGCCCCGGGTGGCGGGGGCGGGCGCCCGGCCCGGGCCGGCCAGGATGAGATGCTTCCCCATGGGGGTCTTCGGGAAGATCTTGAAGCCCATCACGAGGAGG
>JAOZQC010000334.1 GCA_029932425.1 Planctomycetota bacterium
TCCACGTCGTCGACGTGACCCGGGAGGCGGACGCGATCGCGGATCCCCAGGGCCGCCGCCCTCTCCCGGAGCCGGGGCTCGAGCCGGCCGGCGCCGGCGATGACGAGCGCGGTGTCCGGGGGGAGCTTCGCCAGGGCCTCGAGGAGCCCCAGGTGGTCCTTCTGGTCGTGGAGCCGGCCGGTGTTCACGAGGAGAGGGCCGGGGCCGATCCCCAGCTCCTCCCGGAGGGCGCGGCCCCGTTCCTCGTCGCGCCGGTAGCGGTCCGGGTCCACCCCGTTCGGGACGTGATCCACGCGATCGGGAGGCAGGACGCCGGTGGCCGCGATCCGTTCCTCGAGGCACCGGGCGGGGGTGATGATCCGGTCCACGAACCGGTAGGCGAAGCGGTGGCGGAAGCCGTCGCGGACCTCGAACAGCCCCTGCCTCTGCACCACGGAGGGGTGACCCGCGAGGGCCCCCGCCGTCCCCGCGGCCCGGATCCCCCGGTCGAGCTTGGTGACCACCACGTCCACCGCGTGCCGGCGCAGGATCCTCCCGAGGCGCACCAGGTCCAGCGGCCCGAAGTCCCGCCGGAAGGCGAGGGTCTCCACGGGGAACCCCTCCGCCTCGAACCGGGCGAGGAACCGGCTCCCCCGCCGGGCGCAGGCCGCCACCCGGTCGCCCCCCGCCGCGAGCCCCCTCGCCAGCTCCCGCATCCAGGTCTCCACCCCTCCCCAGTCCGCCTCCCCGAGGGGGTTCAGGAAGAGGACGGAGAGCGGCGCGGCCATCTCAAGCCCCCGGCGACGGCCGGTAGCGGCGGGAGCGCTCGCGCAGGGCCTCGAGGGCCTCGTCCGGCACGCGGCCGGAAGGTCTCACCTCCCGCGGCGAGCGGCCGTGGAAGTCCGACCCCCCGGCGGGCAGGAGCCCCGTCGCCGAGGCGAGCGCCAGGAGCCGGGTCTCCGAGAGCCCGTCCGGGTCGGGACCCCAGACCTCCAGGGCGTCCAGGCCCAGCGCCGCCAGCCCCGCCGTGAAGTGCGCGAGACCGCCCGGGCCCGCCCGATCGGGGAGGAGGAGGGTGGCCGGGTGGCACAGCACCGCCACCCCCCCCGCCCCGTGGATCAGGTCGATCGCCTCCCGGGGGGAGAGCCGGAGCCGGTCGACGTAGGCGCAGGCCCCCTTCCCGAGGAAACGATCGAAGGCCTCCTTCTCGGAGGCCACGTACCCTCGCCGCAGCATGGCCCGGGCGAAGTGGGGCCGGGCCGTGACGCCGCCGCCCTCCGCCTCCACCTCCTCCACGCCGAGGGGGAGCCCCAGCCCGGAGAGCCGCTCCAGGAGCTTCCGGTTCCGCTCCGCCCTCCCCTCCCGGATCCGCTCCAGGGCGGCGGCGAGGCCGGCATCGCCGGGGTCCACGAAGAGACCGATGAGGTGGAAGGTGCCCGGCGCATGGGGAAGCGAGAGCTCCACGCCCGGCACCACCGCGATCCCCCGCCGCCTCCCCTCGGCCGCGGCCTCCGGGATCCCCGCCAGCGTGTCGTGGTCGGTGAGCGCCACCGTCCCCAGCCCCGCCTCCCGCGCCCGGCGGACCAGGAGCGACGGGGAGAGCGTCCCGTCGGAGGCGGTGCTGTGGAGATGGAGGTCGTTCATCGGCTACGGGGCAAGGTAGCCGCGCTCCTCGAGGGCGCTAAGGATCTTCGCCAGGGACTCCTCCACCGTCTCCCGGTCGGTGTGGACCACCACCTCGGCGCTCTCGGGGCTCTCGTAGGGATCGTCGATGCCGGTGAAGCCCCGGATCTCCCCCGCCCGCGCCCGGCGGTAGAGCCCCTTCACGTCCCGGGCCTCGCAGACCTCGAGGGGGCAGTCGACGAAGACCTCGAGGAAGCTCCCGATCCTCTCCCGCGTCTCCCGGCGGATCGCCCGGTAGGGGGAGATGAGGGCCGCGAGGCAGATCACGCCGTTCCGCGTGAGGAGATCCGCCACGAACCCCACCCGGCGGATGTTCGTGTCCCGGTCCTCCTTGGAGAACCCGAGCCCCTTCGAGAGATTGGTCCGGATCACGTCCCCGTCCAGGACCTCCACCCGGAGGCCCCGATCGCGGAGCACCCGGTAGAGCGCCTGCGCCAGCGTGGACTTCCCCGCCCCGGAAAGCCCCGTGAACCACACCGTCACGCCCTTCTGCATGTTCCTTCCTCTCGCGGCCGGGAAAGCCGGGGATTGTAGGGTCCGGGGGCCGGGCGCGCCACTTCCCGGGTCACAGATACCCGAGATCGGCGAGGGTCCTCCGGAGCGCCTCGTCCTCCTCCGCGGTGAGCCGCACGTCCGGCGCCGCCTCCTCCGGGGGCTCCTCGTACCGGGTCTCCTCCCGGGCCGCGAGAAGGTCCTCCGTGAAGATCTCCCGGAGGACGCGCCCGTCCACCCCGGAGGGACTGGGCAGCCCGGCGGCGAAGAGCAGGGTGGGCATCACGTCCGCGAGGCCCGCCTCCCGGACCTCGGCGCCGGGGCGCACGCCCGGCCCCCGGGCCAGGAGGAGCCCGGGGCGCCGGTGGTAGCCGTCGGGCACCCGGTGCCGGCGACACCATCCCTTCCCCGCCACCTTCGTCACCACGCGGTACCGATCCCGCTCCGGCGCGAGGAGGATGTCCGGCGCCAGGTCCACGTAGGGTCCCTCGTAGATCTCCTCCCGCTTCGCCACGAGGTCGAAGACCGGCTCCCCCGTCCCCGGGAACCGGAGGGCGCGGAGCCGGCCCGCGATCTCGTCGCGGAGGGCTTCGTACTCCCCGGGGGGCACGATGCCCCGGGGCTGGCGTCCCGCGAGGTTCACGTGGATCCCCCGCGTGTCCGACGAGTAGAGGTAGGCCCGCGTCCGCGACCAGTCGATGGCGGTCTCCCCGCGGAGTCCGAGCCGGCGGAGGATCCGGTGCCGGAGCTTCTCGCGGTGCCGGGCCTCCTCCGGCTCGTCCATGAACCAGTTGAAGCGGCGCCGCGCGTAGTCGTCCGTGGGAGCCGCCACCCGCCGGACGGCCAGGTACCCCTCGTCCCGGAGCCAGCGGTTGGCGTAGAAGCGCCGGTCCGTGTCCGTGAACCCGTGGTCGCTCATCACCATCACGAGCGTCCGCGAGGGATCGACGCGCGCGAGGATCTCCCCCACCTCCCGGTCGACCTCCCGGAAGAACCCCCGGATCGTCTCCTTCTCCTCCTCGCCCCGCCAGAAGTGGTGCTGGATGCGGTCGGTGTTGGTGAAGACCGCCACGAGGAGCCGGAAGTCCGCGTGCTCCATGGCCCGCCGCACCACCCGGCCCCGCGCCGCCAGGGTGGTGGAGAGATGCTCCCGGAGGTCCTCGGGCCTCGAGAAGAGCCCCCGGTCGATGTCGATCCGGTACTCCGGGGCGGCGGCCCGGATCACCTCCCCGAAGTCGGGAGGCCAGGTGAAGGGACGTCCCGCGGGGGTGAGCATGCCCGAGACGAAGACCCCGTTCACCTCGGGCGGGGGATAGGTGATGGGGACGTTCACCACCACCACCCCGCTCCCGTCCCTCCCGAATGCCTCCCAGAGCTTCGCGCCCCGGATGTGCCCCAGGTTCACGAGCCGCATCCCGCCCGTCTCCGGGTCCTCCATGACGAATCCGAAGAGCCCGTGGCGGCCGGGGTTGCGGCCGGTCATGAACGTGGCCCACGCCGGAGCGGAGACGGGGGGAAGGGTGGAGGCGAGGTATCCCCCGACCCCCTCGCGGGCGATGCCGGCGAGGTTCGGGAGGTCCCCGGCCTCCATCCAGGGGCGGAGGAGGTCCAGGTCGGCCCCGTCGAGACCGATGACCACGAAGCGTTCGGGAAGCGAGGGCATGGGGGCGCGGTGTCCTGACCTGCCTGGTTCACGGGTGCGCGGTCCCGGCCGGCGGGTGCGCGCGAGGGCTCGGCCCGCCGATCCCGACCGTCTCCCGACGGTCGGCCCCGGGCCCGCCCGGGGTCCGGGAGGCGGGCGCCGGCGAGGCGTCGCCGACCCGGGAAGGCCGGCCTCCGCGCTCTCCTCGCCCTCCCGCACGCCCTTTCGGCCGCGACGCGCGGAAACGAGTCTGCGAAGCCGGGGAGTGTACGGCAATCCCGCCCGCCATCGTATCTTCTCCGGACAGGCCCCCGCCGGTCCGAATCGGGCGGGCCCACGGGGAAAAAGGGGTCCGGCGCCGTTTTCCCCGGGCTACCATCCCCCCCATGCCCGGTTCCTCCTGCAGGCGCGTGCTCATCCTGGGGCTCGACGGGATGGCCTTCTCCGTGCTCGACCCCCTTCTCGAGGAGGGGATCATGCCCTGTCTGGCCGCCCTCCAGGCCCGCGGCGCCCGGACCGTCCTCCACTCCACGGTGCCGCCCGTCACGCCCCCGGCGTGGAGCACCTTCCTCACCGGCAAGTGCCCGGGCACCCACGGCATCCTCGACTTCCGCCGCTTCGACGCCCGGACCCGGTCCGAGCGGCTGAACACGTCCCGCGACCTCCGGCACGCCACCCTCTTCCGGGTCCTCTCCGAGGCCGGAATCACGGTGGGCGTGATCCAC
>JAOZQC010000335.1:0-1764 GCA_029932425.1 Planctomycetota bacterium
ATGCGGTGGACGGGGCGGAGGTGACGGACGACGTACCGGCGGTAAGCGTGGAGGGGCTGGCGGTGGATCCGCTGGGGCGGGCGATGATGCGGGGGCCGTGGTAGGCAATGGCATATGACGCGGAGCGAGTGGGGAAAGCGATAAAGGTACGTCTGGAGAGCGAATTGGAGGACGCGCTGGACGCGGTAGAGGCGGCGTGGGCGGGGGAGGATCCGGTGGCGCTGGAGGTCCCGGAAGGCCCCGTAGTCGGAGAGGATGTCGAAGCGGTACCGGGTGCGCTCGAACGCCCGGCCCGGCTTGTGGCGGCGGTTCTCCCGCTCCCCCGCGGCGGCCCGGAGGATCGCCCGGCGCTCCTCCTCCCCCATCTCCCGCACCCGCCGGAGGATCTGGTCGTCGGGAAGGTCCGAACCCGGGTAGAGGACGGCGGCCGTCACCTTCACCTCTCCCTCGGGGTCGTAGTCCGCGAGGGTGACCGCGGGTCGATCTTCCGGCTCCACCCCTTCGAGTGCGGTCTCCGCGGCGGCCCGGGCCTCCTCCCGGATCCCGGCCAGGTAGCGGCTCCACCGTCCGCCCCGGTCCGGGAGGTCCACGCGGCGGACGAAGTCGGGGATCACCTTCCTGAGCTCCGCCAGCATGAGGTCCGCCGTCTCCCGGGCTTCCGCCAGGGGGCTGGCCCGCATGCGGAGGAGGAGGTTCTCGTAGGCCTGGCCCGTGCCGTAGATGCCGAGGTTGGACCGCACGGCGGCGGGGAGCAACCCCCGCACCGCGTCCAGGGCCTTCGCGCGCACCGTTCTCCGCCGGGCGCGGGGGGAGATCCCTTCCCGGGCGGGGAAGACCCGGTCGTAGAACCCCCGCATCACGCCCAGGAGGCGGGCGTAGGTCTCGAAGGCCCGGTCGAGCGTCTCCCGGTACCGGGCGGCCAGGGGGGGAAGGGCCTCGATCTCCGGGGGCACCCGGTACCGGAAGGCGCCGCCGGGCCGGTCCGTGTAGGGGACGTAGCGCGTGGACTGCTCCAGGTACGACATGAGGCGGCCGCGCTCGATGACCTTCGTCAGGATGTTGGACACCCCCTCGCAGGCCAGGTGGACGCCGCCGAGCTGGGCCACGGAGTCGTCGCCGAACTCGAGGAAGACCTTCTCGTAGAGCCGGGAGGCCCGGGCCTCTCCCACCGCCCGGCCCTCCGCTCCGGGCCGGGGACCTCCCGCGAACTCGTCGAGGAAGAGACGGCGCAGGGACTTCGCGGACCGCGAGTACCGGGCGAAGAGGGCCCCCTTCACCACCTCGGGGAGGTTCACCAGGGCGAAGACCGGTCCCTCGAGATTCGTGAAGTGGGGCGCCAGCGCCCGCCGTTCGGATTCCGTGAACTGCTCCATGCGACTCCGTGGCTCCCCCGGGCGGCGGCCGGCGCCGGCCCGGGGTCCTCCCGTCAGCTCCGCGGCGTCCCGCGGCGGTGGTGGGGGCAGATCCCGCGCTCGCTCCTCCGCACGAACTCCACCAGGTGCCGGGCGTGGGGCGAGGCGGGGAAGCTCTCCTCGATCCGGCGCAGCGCGTGGTGCAGGCGGTACCCCTTCCGGTAGAGGATCTTGTACGCCCTCCGGATCACGTACCGTTGCTCCTCCGTGAAACCGGCGCGCTGGAGCCCCACCTGGTTCAGCCCGAAGACCATCGAGTCCCCCTTCACCAGGAAGTAGGGAGGCGGGTCCCGGCTGACCCGGGCGAGGCCCGCCACCACGATCTTCGGAGCCCGGGCCTGGGCGGCCCGGC
>JAOZQC010000335.1:1774-4507 GCA_029932425.1 Planctomycetota bacterium
AGAACCCCGCCCGCTCGAGGCCCACGTTGTTCAGGCCGAAGACCTGGGAGTCGCCCTTCACCAGGAAGTAGGGCGGCGGATCCCGGTTCACCCGCGCCAGGCCGGCCACCATGGCCAGGGTGCCGATGCGGCAGAACTGGTGCACCGCCGCGTTCCCGGAGATGAACGCGCGATCCTCCACCTCCACGTGACCCGCAAGGAGCGCGCCCCCGGCCAGGATGATCCCGCTCCCGATCCGGCAGTCATGGGCCACGTGCGCCTGGGTCATGATGAAGTTGCCGTCGCCGATCCGGGTCTCCGATCCGTCCCGGGACCCCCGGTGGATCGTACAGTACTCCCGAAAGACGTTGCGGTCGCCCACCACCAGGCGGGCGTTCTCCTCTCCCGTGGTGGAGAGGTCCTGGGGGGCGTGGCCCACCACCGCGCCCATGTGGAGGACGTTCCCCTCCCCGAGCACGGTGTTCCGCCCCACGAAGGCGTGAGCCAGAAGCCGCGTCCCGCGTCCGATCCGCGCGTGCGCCTCGATCACCGCGAAGGGACCGACCTCCACGTCCTCCGCGAGCTCCGCCGTGGGGTCGATCACCGCGGTGGGATGGATCCGATTGCCCATGCCCTGCCCTTCTAGCCCGGATCTCTCACCGGCACGCACGATTTTCCCGGATCTCGGGAAACATCGCTGACAGGCGTGGATGTTTCAGGAACGTGAAGAAGTCATGCCTGTCACGGATGTTTCAGTCGGCCCCGGTGCCCAGGAACCGGAGAAACGCCTCCTCGTCCTGCTCGTAGCCCGACTGCGCGAGCCTCGTTCCGTCCGGGGCGAGGATCACGTAGTGCGGGTTGGCCGTGGTCCCGTAGCCCTCCGGAGGCGGTTTCCTCCGGAGCTCCTGGTACCGGCGGCTCATCTCCGCGGTGGTGTGGGTGCCGTTCCGCACCCCCGCCTCGTCGCTGGGGAGGTCCGTCACGAGGTCGACGAGCACCATCTTCGAGAGTGCCTCCCGGACCCTCGGCCGCGGGAACATCGCCGCCTCCATGGTGCGGCAATTCGAGCAGAAGATCCCGGTGAAGTTCAGGAAGATCCGCCGCCCGGTCTTGCGCCCGACGGCCAGGCCCCGCTCGTAGTCCGCGGTCCACCAGAGCCCCGCGTGTCCGGGATGGAAGGTCTCGTCGGCGAAGTCCGGCCGGGGAGCCGCCGCCTCGCGCGGCCCCCCGCCCCCCCCGGCCGCGAAGGCGGGGGCCCGCGGGGGGAGGAGCCCCTGGATCCAGCCCGGGAGGGTCACCTGGTTCACCAGCCCCGCGAGGAGGTAGAGGGCGAAGGCGAAGAAGACGACGGCCCCCATCATCCGGGGAACGGAGACGGCCGAGGACTCCGGGTCGTGGGGGAGGCGCACCCGGCCCAGCAGGTAGAAGCCCCCCACGAGGATCGTGGCGATCCACAGCGAGAGGATGACGGGCCAGGTGCCCAGGCCGAGGCCCAGGGAGAGGTCCACCCGCCACAGGTAGTAGCCCGCGAAACAGACCTCGAAGAAGCCGAGGAGGACCTTGAGCGTGTTCATCCATCCCCCCCCCTTCGGGAGGGAGGTGACGGCGGCGGGGAAGAGGGCCAGGACGAAGAAGGGGAGGGCGAACCCCACCGAGTAGGCGAGCATCTCGGCGACCACCCGGGCCCCCCCCGCCTCGAGCCCCCCCGCCAGGAGGGGACCGATGATCCCCACCGTGCAGGTGAAGGAGGCGAGGCTGAAGGCGAACCCCATGAAGAGGGGGGCCAGGGCGCCGGCCCCGGCGCCCGCGGCCTGGAGCCTTCCCGTCCAGGAAGCGGGGAGTCGAAGGTCGAACATCCCGAAGAGGGAGAGGGCCAGGATCACCATGAGCAGGAAGAGGAAGAGGTTGAGGCCCAGGCTCCCCGCCAGGTTCTGCAGGGTTCCCCCGATGGCCACCCCGAGCACGGTGAAGGTGACGACGATCCCCGCGCAGAAGAGGAGCGCCCGGGTCACGGCGGCGGACCGGGTCCCCACGTGCTTCGAGAAGAAGGCCACCGTGAGGGGAATCAGCGGGTAGACGCACGGCAGGGCCAGGGAACCCAGACCTCCGAGGAAGGAGGCCCAGAGGAGGAAGAGCAGGGACCCGTCCCCGGTGGGGCCGGCCGGGGGGGGGGCGGCCGTCCCCGGGAGCACCTCGATCTCCACGGGGACCTCGATCGTGCCGGGATCGAGGCAGAGCTCCTCCGTGCAGGGCATCTGGTCGAGCTTCACCGTGAGGGAGTGCGGGCCGGGCCGGGCTCCGTCCGGGATCCTCACGTCCTGCTCGAAGGTGACCGTGCCGCGGTACCAGGGGATCCCCTCGCCGCCCAGGGTGGGATCCCGGTGGATCTCCGGCTCCGGACCCCGGGCGGCGCCCACCGCGGTGATCCCGTCCGGGGACTCCACGCGGATCCGGGTGGCGTAGGTGCCCGCGGGCACCGGGGGCAGCCCGTAGATGTGGAACTCCTCGGCGATCTCCGCGGTCACGAGGAGGGTCACCTTCTCCCCGGGCCGGGCGGCCGCCGGTCGCGCGGCGGCGGTGACGGTGACGGGCGGCTCGGCGCCGAGCCCCCGGGCCCCGGCGGCGGCCGCCGGGACGAGGACGAGAAGGGCCGGAAGGAGCCCCGCGGCCGGCGGTCGATACATGGGGAGGGAGTATAGCCGCCGGGGGCCGCGTCACCCCATGACGGCCCGGGCCCGGGCCTCCCGGGAGAGG
>JAOZQC010000336.1 GCA_029932425.1 Planctomycetota bacterium
TCGGGACCACCTCGATGTCGTCCGCGGTGATCACCGCCCGGACGCCGGGCAGACTTCTCGCGGCGGAGGTGTCGATGGAGACGATCCGCGCGTGGACCCGGTCCGAGCGCCGGATCGCCCCGTGGAGCATCCGGGGAAGCACGAGGTCGTGGATGTAGATCGCCCGGCCCGTGACCCGCTCCGGGGCGTCGATCTTCGGGAACCCCTTCCCGATCAGGCTCTCCTTCTCGATCCTCATGGGGCCGGCCTCCCGGCGGGCTCCGCGGCCAGGGCCCGGGCCGCGGCGCGGGTCGCCTCGGGGATCTTCACGTAGCCGGTGCACCGGCACAGGTTGCCCTCGATGGACCGGGCGATCTCCCGGTCCGTGGGGTCGGGGTTCTCCCGCAGGAAGGCCACCGTCCGCATCACCATCCCCGGCGTGCAGAACCCGCACTGGACGGCGCCGCAGTCCACGAAGGCCTGCTGCACCGGGTGGAGCGCGCCGTCCGGCCCCGCGAGCCCCTCGATGGTCGTCACCTCCCGGCCCCTGAGCCGGGCCGCGGGCAGCAGGCACGAAGTCACCGCCTCCCCGTCGAGAAGGATCGTGCACGCCCCGCACTCGCCCTCCCCGCAGCCGATCTTGGTCCCCGTGAGGCCGAGCTCCTCCCGCAGCACCTCCGCCGCGGTGCGCACGGGCGGCACGGTGACCGAGACCGGCTCCCCGTTCACGGTGAAGTCAAGCTCGATCCGCTCATGATGCATCGAGGAGCCTCCTCAGGAACTCGCCCACCAGGATCCGGCGGTATTCCGCCCCGCCGCGGACGTCGGAGATCGGGGTCACCTCCCCCTCCGCGGCGAGGGCCGCGGCCCGGACCACGTCCGGGGTGAGGGCGCTCCCCTCCAGCACCCTCTCCGCCGCCCGGCCCCGGAGGGGCGTGGGGGCCGCGGAACCGTAGGCCACGCGCACGTCGCAAAGGACCCCCTCCCGGGGGGTGAAGGCCACTCCCACGGTGATCACCGAGCACTCCATGGCGGGCCGGGTGCCCGCCTTCTCGAACCGGAACACCCGTTCCGGGGGAGGTGCCGGGAAGCGCACGGCGGCGAGCAGCTCGTCGGGGCGCCGCACCGTCTCTCCGGGGCCGAGGAAGAAGTGGGAGACCGGGACGCGCCGGGCGCCGTTGCTCGACCGGAGGTCCACCTCCGCGTCGAGCAGGAGCAGGGGGTTGATGAGGTCCCCGGCCGGGGAGGCGTTGGCCAGGTTGCCGCCGATCGTGGCCAGGGCCCGGATCTGCGGCGAGGCCAGGCGGTCCGCCACCTCGGCGAGGATGGGGGCGCGTTCCCGGATCACGGGGTCGCGGAGGAGGTCGGCGGCGGTGACTGCGGCCCCGATCACGACCTCGCCGTCCTCCTCCCGGACCCGCCGGAGCTCCGGGACCCGGTCGAGCCCCACGAAGGCCTTCACGGTGTCGGGGATCGCTCCCTGGCGCAACCGCACCATGAGGTCGGTCCCCCCCGCGAACACCCGGGCCGCCGGCCCCTTCTCCTCGAGGATCGTGAGCACCTCCTCGACCGACTCCGGTACGAGGAACCGGATCGCGGATGCCAGGGCCATCAGAACCTCACCGGTTCCCGGTACGCCCCGTACTCCTCCCGGAGCGCGCCCATGATCTCGCCCACCGTGGCGTAGCGGACCACCGCCTCCATCACCGCGGGCATGACGTTCTTTCCCGCCGCGGCCGCCTCGCGCACCGCGCCCAGGGCCTTCTCCACCGCCGCGCCGTCGCGCCCGGCCCGGAGCTCCCGGAGCCGGGCCCGGGCCCGGTCCGCCTCCTCGGGGTGGTAGGGGTGGATCTCCACCTTCGGTTCCTCCTCCTCGATCCGGTAGCGGTTCACCCCCACCTTGGGGATCGTCCCCTCCCGGATCCCCTTCTCCCGCTCGTAGGCCTCCCGGGAGACGTGCGCCTGGAGGCGGCCCTCGGCGATGGCGTTGACGATCCCTCCCCACCGGTCCACCTCGGCCATGGCCTCCCGGATCTTCCCTTCCATCTCGTTCGTCATGGTCTCCACCGCGAAGCTCCCCCCGAGGGGATCCACGGTGTCGCAGATGCCGGTCTCCTCGATGACGATCTGCATGGTGCGGAGGGTGATGCGCGCCGCGCGTTCCGTGGGGATCGTGTACGCCTCGTCGTAGCTGCAGAGCGCCATGGTCTGGGTGCCGGAGAGGGCGGACATGAGGGCGTAGTACGCGGTGCGCACGATGTTCAGCTCGGGCTGCTCGATGGTGAGCCCCCCGCCGCCGCCCCCCGCGATCATCCGGAGCACCATGGACCGGGGGTTCTTCGCCCCGTACTCCTCCTTCACCGTCCTCGCCCACAGGCGGCGCCCGGCCCGGAACTTCGCGATCTGCTCGAGGAAGAGCCCGTGGATGTCGAAGTTGAAGGAGAGCCGGCTCGCGAACCGATCCACGTCGAGTCCCCGCCCGATCACGTGGTCCATGTAGGCCCGGGCGATGAGAAAGGCGTAGGCCATCTCCTCGTGGGGCCGGGCGCCGCTCTCGCGGATGTGGTAGCCGCACACGCTCACGGGGCTGTACTTGGGGAGGTGCTCGGCGCAGAACTCGATGGTGTCCCCCACGAGCTTGATCGAGGGCTCCACGGGGAAGACCCACGTCCCCCGCCCCACGAACTCCTTCAGGATGTCGTTCTGGGCGGTGCCCCGGAGGGAGGAGAGATCGTAGCCCCGCTTCCTCGCCATGGCGAAGTACATGGCCATGAGCACCACCGCCGCCCCGTTGATCGTGAGGGAGACGGTGATCCGGTCCAGGTCGATCCCCTCGAACGCCTCCTCCATGTCGAGGAGGGAATCCACGGCCATGCCCACCCGGCCCACCTCCCCCTCCGCCATGGGATCGTCGCTGTCGAGCCCGATCTGGGTGGGCAGGTCGAAGGCCACGTTGAGCCCGGTCTGGCCGTTCTCGATGAGCCACTTGAAGCGCCGGTTCGTGTCCGCGGCGGTCCCGAAGCCCGAGTACTGGCGCATGGTGAAGGGGCGCTTCCGGTACATGAGGGGATGGATGCCCCGGGTGAAGGGGTACTCGCCGGGCTTCCCGATGCCCTCGAACCCTCCGCTGGCCTTGACGTCCTCGGGGCCGTAGACCGGCTTCACGGGGATCCCGCATTCCAGGAAGGCGGGCCGGATCTCCTCCTGCTTGCCGGAGCTCATCGCACGTTCTCCCGGATGAAGGCGGCGATCGCGTCGAAGTCGGAGCCGGTGGGGAAGACGCCCGCGAAGCCGAGCTCCCGCACCCTCTCCCGGTCCTCCCGGGGGATCACGCCCCCCGCCAGCCAGAGCTTGTCCCCGAGCCCCTGCTCCCGGAGCACCGCGGCCAGGCGCTCAAGGAGCGGGAGGTGCGCCCCGGAGAGGATGGAGACGCCCACCGCGTCCACGTCCTCCTGGAGGGCGATCCGGGCGATCTCCTCCGGGGACTTCCGGAGCCCGGTGTAGATCACCTCGAAGCCCCGCTCCATGAGGGCCCGGCTCACCACCTTCGCCCCCACGTCGTGCCCGTCGAGCCCCAGCTTCCCGATGAGGACGCGGATGGCCATGACGTCGCCTCCCGGCCCGCGGCCGGCGGGCCTCACCCGGAAGAGGATAGCGACGCCGCCCCGTCTTGTCGACGGAGGGGCGGGGGAGTGGTTCCCACCGACCTCCTCACCTGAGCCGCGCCCCGCCTCCGGCGGCGCTCCACCCGAACCGGCCTCTCCCGGCCCCCGTCCGGTCAGAGGATCGTGAGCACCTCCTCCAGGGCGGGGACCAGCGCCCGGTAGTTCACGTCCCGGGAGATCCGGTGGAGCACCCGGAGGGGCCGGCGGTCCGTGATCTGGCCGACGGCGATGACGGCGAGCGCCCGCGTGAGATCCGGGAAGGTCCCGTTCTTCCGTCCCGGCTCCAGGATCTCGAGGAGGGCGCGCACCGCGTGCACGTCCCCGATCCGGCCGAGGGCCAGGACCGTGGAGCCGAGGGTGAACTGGCTCGCCTTCCGGTCGTTCAGCACCCGGACGAGAAGCGGGACCGCCCCGGAGTCGCCGAGGAGCCCCGCGGCCGTCGCGGTGTCCACGCGGAGGGCGCGGTCCTCGCGCTCGCGGAGCGTCCGGCGGATCGGCTCCCGGGCCGCCGGATCCCCGATGAGCCCGAGGGCCAGGGCCGCCTTGCCCCGGAGGTTCCGGTCGAGGCCCCGGTCCTCGAGGATCCGGACGAGGAGCTCCACGGTCTCCGGCCGCCGGTCCCCCAGCATCCCGAGCGCGAGTGCGTGGGCCCCGAGGGTGACCTCGTCGCCCTGCAGGGGCCGCAGATCGTCGAAGATGATCCTCGCCAGCCGGTACCGGAGAGCGGCGGGCGGGCGGCCGCCGTCCCTCGTCCCGAGCCCCGCAAGCCCCAGGCCCAGCGCCGCGAAGGGGCGTTCCCGGACGGGGTTCCCGTTCTCGAAGGCGTCGAGGAGCACCCGCACGCAGGACCTCCT
>JAOZQC010000337.1 GCA_029932425.1 Planctomycetota bacterium
CTCCGCGTTCATCGAGGCCCGCCAGGTCACCCTCGCCCCGAGCGGCGGCGTGAAGCGGGACGATGTCGACCCCAAGGGGGATGCAAACCGGGGGTTCGGCCACGTGCCCTTCCACCGCGACGAGTACACGGGGGAGATCACGGCGTACTTCTCCCTCGACCTGGCCCAGATCCGCGGATACCGGCTGGGAACGGAGGTGGAGGAGCTGCTCTGCGCCCTGGCCCTGTTCAAGATCCGGGCGCTCCTCGACCGGGGGCTCCGGCTCCGTACCGCCTGCGATCTCGAGCTGCGGGACGACGCCGCGGTGACCCGGCCCGACGGCTTCCGACTTCCCGGCCTCGCCGAGCTCGAGGAGGCCATGCCGGACCTCATCCGCAAGGCCTCCGAGGGATTCGCGGAGCCGCCCGTCACCCGCGTGCGCTTCCCGCTCGAGGGATGAGGACATGGTGGCGATCCGTTTCCGTTTCCCGGGCGGCCGTTTCCACGCCACGCCCTGGGAGCATCACGTGAACGAGGGCGTCCCCGAGTGGCCCCCCGCGCCGTGGCGCATCCTGAGGGCGCTCCTCGCCGTCTGGTGGCGCAAGGCCCGGAACGAGGTGGAGGAGCCGGTGGTGCGCCGGCTCTTGAACCGGCTCTCCGAACGCCTCCCCACCTACGTCCTCCCCTCGGGCGTCGCCGCCCACACGCGCCACTACATGCCCCCCTTCAAGGGGAAGAAGACCAAGGTGCTCGATACGTTCGTCCACATGAAGGAACCCGGCGAGATCATCGTGGACTGGGCGGGCGTTGCATTGGATGGGGAGATGGAGGAGGCCCTGCGGACCCTTCTTTCCCGTTTCTCTTACCTGGGGCGGGCGGAGTCGTGGGTGGAAGCGTCGATGGTCCGGGAGCCCGTCGGGCCCGCAGTGATCCGCCCCTTCCTCGAAGACGATCCGTATCCCCAGGGTGAGGAGACGGAGGTGCGGCCGGTTCTCGCTCCGCTGGCTTCCGACGAGTACGACGCGTGGCGCCGGGAAGCCCTCGCCCGTCGCGAGGAGGAGTTCCTCGCGGCGAAGCGGCGCAAGGCGGAGGAGAAGGGGACTCCTCCGGACCGCGTCAAGCTCACGACCCGGGAGCGGGAAGCTCTCTCCCGGGCCATCCCCGCGGACCTCTTCGCCGCGCTCCATGCCGAGACCGGAGGCCTGAGGAAGGCGGGCTGGAACCGCCCGCCGGGCAGCCGGTACGTGGACTACTCCATGCCGGGTGGGATCCTCGGGACGGTCCCCGCCCCGCGGGCGGCGCCCGCCTCCGGCCCACCGCCCTGCGTGGCCCGCTTCGCTCTCTCGAGCGCCGTTCTTCCCCGGCTGACGGAAGCGATCTCCGTGGCCGAGAGGTTTCGGCAGGCGCTGGTGAAGGGGTCGGATGGAGCGCCCGTCTTCACCGGCAAGAATGCCGGCGGCGAGCCCCTCGCCGACCACCGCCACGCCTACTACCTGCCGGAGACCAAGGGCCGACACGGACGGATCACGCACATGACGCTGTACGCCCCCATGGGTTTCGATGCCTGCGCACGCAGGGCGCTCGAAGACGTGACCCGCGTGTGGGGTCACGGGGGCCACGCCCTCCAGCTCGTCCTGCTCGGCATGGGAGCCCCCCGCGAGTTCGCCATGACCGGAAGCGAGGGGGCGCCGTTCTTCCGGACGGCGGTCGAGTGGCGCTCCGTGACTCCTTTTGTCGCCACGCGCCATCCGAAAACCACCCGGAGCGGCCAACCCAGGCGCGACGAGCGGGGCCGGTGGATCGGTTCCCCGGAGCACGATCTGGTACGCCTGCTTGAAGCGGCGGGCTTCCCCGAACCGGAGGTCGTGGAGCCCCTGGCCCACACGAGACTCGGCGGCAAGCGGACGAGCTGGCTCGAGTTCCGCACCCTGCGGCGGAAGGGACACGGGCGGAGAGCGCTCCATCCCGGGACCGGTTTCCGGATCCTCTTTCCGGAGCCCGTGACCGGCCCCATCGCCGTCGGCTACGGCGCTCACTTCGGGCTCGGCCTGTTCACTCCCGTTCCCACCCCCCGGAATTGAGTTTCAGGGATGTTCTCCTCCTTGCCGATAGCGGGCCGGAAGAGAGGAGGAGAAGATGGATGCCTCCACGGACACGACCCTCCTCCCCGCGAGGATGGTCAACGAGTTCACGTACTGCCCCCGTCTGTTCCACCTCGAGTACGTCGACGGGGTCTTCGCCGACAACCTGGACACGGTGGAAGGCCGATCCGTTCATGGCCGGGTGGACCGGGAGGAGGATCTCCTCCCCGACCCGGAGACTTCCGGTGGAGAGGATCCGCCGCGGATCACCCGCTCCGTCACCCTCTCCTCCACCGCCCTGGGGGTGGTGGCGAAGATGGACCTCGTGGAGACCGAAGGTTCCGGGGCGATCCCGGTGGATACCAAGAAGGGTCGTGTGGCCCCCGTTCCCGGGGGAGCCTGGGACCCGGAGCGTGTCCAGCTCTGCATCCAGGGGCTGCTCTTGCAGGAACATGGATACCGGGCGACGGAAGGCTACATCTACTATGCCGCCTCGCGCCGCCGGGTGCTCGTCGTGTTCGATGACGAACTCGTGGCCCTCACCCGCAGGAAGATCGCCGAGGCGCGAGAGGCGGCCGGGGCGACGGTGCCTCCGCCCCCTCTCGTGGACAGCCCCAAGTGCCCGCGCTGCTCCCTGGTGGGCATCTGTCTTCCCGACGAAGTCAATCTGCTGCGACAGGAGCAGCGGCCCCGGGAGCTGCCCCGCCGCTTGATCCCGGGCCGGGACAACCTCGTCCCCGTCCACGTACAGGGGCACGGTCTCGACATCGGGAAGAAGGGAGGTTCCATCGTGATCCGGGAACGCGGGAGGGTGGTGGAGGAGGTTCATATCAAGGATATCTCGAACCTCTCCGTGTACGGGAACAACCGCATCACGGCCCAGGCGCAACGGGCGCTCTGCGAGGCGGGAGTCACGATCTCCTGGTTCACGTCGGGAGGCTGGTTCTACGCCTTCACGAGGGGGATGCACCAGAAGAACGTCGAACTCCGGCGCGAGCAGTTCCGCGTGGCCGACCGCCCCGATCGAAACCTCGCCTTCGCGAAGGCCTACATGGTCGGCAAGATCTCCAACTGCCGCACCCTCCTCATGCGCAACCATCCGGAGCCGCCGCCCAAGGTGCTGGCCGGTCTCAAGAACCACCTCGCGCTGGTCCGTGAGGCGAGGACGGCGGAGATGCTGCTCGGCATCGAGGGTAACGCGGCGCGCCTCTACTTCTCCGAGTTCGGGAACCTGCTCAAGCCGCGAGCGGGAAAGACCCTTGCGGCATTCGATTTCCAGGGGAGGAATCGGCGTCCCCCCCGGGACCCCATCAACGCACTCCTTTCCTTCGGCTACAGCGTCCTCTGCCGGGACGCCGCCGCGGCCCTGCTCTCCGTCGGTTTCGATCCACAGGTAGGTTTCTACCACAAGGTACGTCCGGGCCGACCGGCCCTCGCCCTGGATCTCATGGAGGAGTTCCGGCCGCTCGTGACGGACTCCGTGGTGCTCACCGTGGTCAACAACGGGGAGGTGACTCCGGACGGTTTCCTGTGCACCCGCATCGGTTGCGCCATGAAGCCGGAGACGCGGAAGGCGTTCCTTCAGGCCTACGAAAGAAGGATGGACACACTCGTGACCCACCCGGTCTTCGGGTATCGGATGAGCTATCGCCGCATCCTCGAGGTCCAGGCCCGCCTCCTGGGCCGGGCGTTGCTGGGCGACATCCCCGAGTACCCCGCGTTCACGACGAGGTGACCCTTGCGGCGACGCTACATCATCACCTATGATGTCTCTCATCCGAAGCGGCTGCGGAGAACGTTCAAGGTCCTGAGGACCTGGGGTGATCATCTCCAGCTTTCCGTCTTCGAGTGCCTGATCACCGAAGCCGAACGCGTGCAACTCGAAGACCAGTTGAAGGAGGTCATTCATCACCGGGAGGATCAGGTTCTCTTCTTCGACCTGGGCAAGGCGGAATCGGACTCTCCCCTGCCGGTCCACCATCTGGGACGGCCTTATCACCCGAAGGAGATCCGGCCCGTGATCGTGTGACCGGACGGCCGTGTCCCGTGGCGCCGCCCTGTCCGGTTTCGGGTGCCCGCGAGCAGGAATGCATACTCCCCGGAAGATCCGAGACGAGATGAGGACAAGGACGGTGAACACCGTTCTTCGAGCGCCGGAGTGCTCCAGCTCCACGCCCGAGCCTCTCGCGGTCGCAACCGCCTGTTCTGTGACAAGTTCGATCGAAGAACGGCAGGACGTCACCTGCCGAATGCCCGGGAACCCACACCTCTCGATCCACGCACCGTACATCGGCGCCAGTCAAGACCTTGCGACGGCTGCGATCTCCGCGGCCACACAGCCGCGGCCCCCTTGAAGCGATGGGGGGGTGGCCCGGGCGGACCCGTACGTGCAGATCTCCGCGGCCACACAGCCGCGGCCCCCTTGAAGCAAG
>JAOZQC010000338.1 GCA_029932425.1 Planctomycetota bacterium
CCGTCAACCACCTGCAAGCTCACATCTACGCTTGCCGGATCGCCGCCGGCAGGAGGGACCGGCGCCAGCGGTTCCGGACCGCGACGGCGACGGCCTTCTTGGCGTCGTCCTGGCCGACGATGTAGCGGTCGAGCTCGGCGACGATCTCGCGCGGGGTGAGCTCGGTCACGGGATGGTCTCCACCCAGAGCTGCCGGTTGGTGTGGATGCAGATCCCCGCGGCGATCTCGAGGGACGTGCGGGCGACGGCGGCCGCGTCCAGGTCCGTGTGCCCGACGAGCGCCCGGGCCGCCGCCACGGCGTAGGCCCCGCCGGAGCCGATCCCGAGGATGCCGTCGTCCGGCTCGATGACGTCGCCGGAGCCCGAGACGAGCAGCGTGCGGTCCCGGTCCGCCACCACGATGAGGGATTCGAGCCGGCGGAGGGCCCGGTCCGTCCGCCAGTCCCGGGCGAGGTCCACGGCGGCCCGGGCCACGTCACCCCCGTGCTGCCCGAGCTTCTCCTCGAAGCGGTCCAGGAGGGCGAAGGCGTCCGCGGCGGCCCCCGCGAAGCCCGCCAGCACCGTCCCGTCGCGCAGGCGCCGGACCTTGCGGGCGCCGTGCTTCACCACCGTCTCGCCCAGCGTGACCTGGCCGTCGCCGGCCAGGGCCACCACCCCGTCTCGGCGCACGGCGAGGATCGTCGTGGATCGGGTCTTCATGCCGGCGGATCTTAGCACGGGGACGCCCGGTTCCCCGTACGCCACCGCGGAGCGGGGACGGGGATCCGGCGAAAACCGTGCGTCCTCGAGTGACCTGCGGGCTACCATCGCGGGTTTCCACGGGAGGGTCGCATGCTGCGCACGCACACCGCGGGAGAGCTGCGGATCGAGCACGAGGGAGAGGAGGTCGCGCTCTGCGGCTGGGTCTCCTCCCGCCGGGACCACAAGGGCACGGTCTTCGTCGATCTCCGGGACCGGTACGGGCTCACCCAGCTCGTCTTCCGCCGGGGCGAGGCGGGGGACGCCCTGGTGGTGGAGCGGGGGTCGGTGCTCCCGCTGGAGACCTGCATCCGGGTGACCGGGGTCGTGTCGCCCCGCCCCGAGGGGTTGCGGAACCCCCGGCTTCCCACCGGCGACATCGAGGTCCTGGTGAGGGAGCTGGAGGTGCTGGGGCCGGCCCGGACGCCGCCCCTCGACATCGAGGACGAGATCGAGGCCGCGGACGAGATGCGGATGCGGTACCGCTACCTGGACCTCCGCCGGAGACCCATGGCCCGGATCCTGGCGAAGCGTCACCTCGTGTCGCGGATCATCCGGGCCCACCTGGAGGCGCGCGACTTCCTGGAGGTGGAGACCCCCCTGCTCACCCGGTCCACCCCGGAGGGGGCCCGGGACTACCTCGTCCCCAGCCGCGAGAGGAAGGGGCGTTTCTACGCGCTTCCCCAGTCGCCCCAGATCTTCAAGCAGATCCTCATGGTGGCGGGGGTGGACCGGTACTACCAGCTCGCCCGGTGCTTCCGGGACGAGGACCTCCGGGCCGATCGCCAGCCGGAGTTCACCCAGCTCGATCTCGAGATGTCCTTCGTCTCGGAGGAGGACGTGATGGAACTCGTGGAGGGACTCCTGGCCGAGCTCCTCCGGGAGGTCCGGGGGGTGGAGGTGGCGCGGCCCTTCCCCCGTCTCTCGTACCGCGAGGCGATGCTGCGTTACGGGAGCGACAAGCCCGACCTCCGCTACGATCTTCCCCTCCGGGACGTGACGGAGGGACTCTCGAGCTCGGGGTTCCGGGTGTTCTCGGCGGCGGTGGAGAGCGGAGGGCGGATCCGCGGGATCCGGCTGGAGGGGGGAGCGGCGCTCTCCCGCCGGGAGATCGAGGGGCTCGAGGAGACGGCCCGGGAGAACGGGGGCCGGGGGCTGGTGTGGCTCAAGGTGGCCGCGGGAGGGGAGGTCTCGGGCCCGGCCGCGAAGTTCCTCACCGGGGGGGAGATCCCGTTCCTCCTCCGGGAGTTCGAGGCGGAGGCCGGGGACCTCCTCCTCCTGGCCGCGGATCGGGAGCAGGTGGCGGCGGAGGCGCTGGGAGCGGTGCGGGCGGCGGCGGCCCGGGTCCGCTCCCTGATCCCCGCCGAGACGTGGCGTCCCCTCTGGGTCGTGGATTTCCCCCTGGTGGAATGGAACGAGGAGGAAGGGCGCTTCGATCCCCGGCATCACCCGTTCACGGCCCCCCGGCCGGAGGACCTGGATCTCCTGGAGAGCGACCCCGCGGCGGTCCGGGCCCGGGCCTACGACCTGGTCCTGAACGGCGTGGAGCTGGGGGGGGGATCCATCCGGATCCACCGGCCGGATCTCCAGGAGCGGGTCTTTCGAGGGATCGGCATTCCGGAGGCGGAGGCGCGCGACAAGTTCGGGTTCCTGCTCGACGCCCTCTCCTACGGCGCCCCGCCCCACGGGGGCATCGCGGTCGGCCTGGACCGGCTGGTGATGCTCCTGGCGGGGGTGGGCTCCATCCGGGAGGTCATCCCGTTCCCCAAGACCACGACCGCGGCCTGTCCCCTTTCCGGGGCTCCGGCGGAGGTCTCCCCCCGCCAGCTCGAGGAGCTGGGCATCCGGCTCGCCGGAGAGGAGTGAGGATCGCACGGGAAACGTGCGAAATCGCTCGCCCGGCGCCGGGAGACCGGTCAGGCGGGCGGGAATCCGGGGTCGAGGGGGCGGTATGGGGTTTGCGTCATCATCCGCGGGCCCCTGTCCGGACCGGATTCGCGGATCCCGGGGTTTCTCCCCGGTCCGCGTTGACCCCCCGGGAAGGGGTGTCTATAATCCCAGCCGGGCAGCGGCATGGGACGGCTCCGCCGGAGGCGGCGGGGCGAACGGTCGGAGTACGGCGTCCTCTCAGGGAGGAACACGATGCGTCGGAACAACCTGGTCCGGTTTTCCACGGGGCTCCTGCTCTTGGCGGCGGCGGCCCTGGTGGTCCCGGCATGCGGCGGCGGCGGGAGCAGCGGAGGGAGGAACTCCAAGGACCTGGTCCTCCTGAAGTTCCTGCTCGTCGATCAGAACCTGAAGAACATCGGGGGAACGGGCACCACGAACGCCTTCCGGGACACCCGGATCCTGTTCGTGTTCAACACGAAGGTGAACCCCGTCTCGGCCAACGCCCGGACGATCCGGATCGGCATCCCCACGGGAGGCGGGCTCTTCCTGGCGGCCACGGGGCGTTTCGAGACGGTGGAGGGCCACCCGAACTGGATCGTCTTCAACCCCACCGTGTCGGAGAACGGAGTCCCGAATCCGTTCGGGCTGGACGCCAACGCGCTCTACGAGGTGGACATCCCCGCCGTGGGGGACGCGGACAAGCTCGTGGAGAACGCGCGGAAAAGGCCCATCGTCAAGTCCTTCTCCGCCCAGTTCCAGACGAGCGACCAGTACCTGCAGAACTTCGTCCAGCCGGAGCTCCTCTCCACCGACCCCTACGACGGGCAGACGGACGTGCCGTCGAACGCCGACATCGTCCTGAACTTCACGGCGCCCATGAAGCCCGACTCCTTCAAGCTGGGCTCCTCCTTCATCGTCCGCAACCTCTCCATCGACCGGGACGTGCTGGGCACGCTCCGGTTCAGCACGGACGCCAAGACGGTCACCTTCCGGCCCGTGTTCGGATACGGGAAGGGGCCCTTCGACATCTTCGTCCGCGTGACCACGGACGTCACCAACCTGCCGGGCAACAAGATCCCGAAGGAGGTGCGGTTCACGTTCACCACGATGTACGACCCCACCGCGCCCTCCTTCGACGACATCACGGAGAACTTCGACAGCAACACCTACGAGGACACGAGCTTCCAGAACGTCTTCCCCCTGGCCGCCTGGAACAAGGGCGTGACCTCCGGGTTCCTGGCGGGGGTCTTCTTCTCCGGCACGATCACGATCCAGCCGAGCTCGAACTCCTACGCCTGGTCGCCCTGGTGCTTCACCACGGCCACGCAGTGGCAGGGCATGTGGCAGTCCTCGGAGATCGGGAGCGCCCGGACCATCACCGGCTTCGACTGGTACAAGTGGTGCTACACGAGCAACACCGTCTCCGGGGTCACGATCAAGATGGGCCACACCCAGACGGGGACGCTCACCACGAACTTCACCGGCAACTACTCCGACACGCCCGTCACGGTGGTGAACTCCACGAACTACTCGATCAGCAACGCTCCCTCCTTCAACTGGATCGCGGGACCGAAGTTCACGGGGAACTTCAAGTACAACGGTTCGGACAACATCATCATGGAGATCAACCACAACGGGGCATCCGTGGCGTGGACGAGCGGAACCTTTACCCGCATGGGGCTGTGGAGGGTCATGGCGACGGACCCGCTGACGCGGTCGGCGTTCACGGCCCCCACGGGGTACCCGGGGGGATCTCCCCAGACCCGTAACTGGCACTACTGGGCTCGATTCTACTACCTGGTGAGCCAGTCGGAGGCGCAGTCGAAGTGGTACGACACCGGGA
>JAOZQC010000012.1 GCA_029932425.1 Planctomycetota bacterium
CCGCCACCAGGCCCAGGATGGCGATGTTTCTCGGGTCCTTCACCTCGCACCTCCCACGATCCTCGGGTCCCGGTCCTCGCGCGCTCCCCCCCGACCGCCGGTTCGGGGGCCCGCGGGACCCGCGGCGCCATATGCGGGCCGCTCCATCATCGTAGTGTCACTTCCCCTCAGAATGCCGGCAGATCGCCGGAGATCTCCTCCACCAGGTCCTTCAGCGTGATGATCCCCACCGCCCGTCCCCCCGCGCCGCGCACGAACCCCAGGGGTTGGCGGGCCCGCCGCAGGATCCCGAGCGCCCGGTCCACCGTGGTACCCGCGGGGATCGAGGGGACCGGCCGCACCAGCTCTTCCATCCCCTTTCCCGGCCGGAACACCAGGTCGAGCACGTTCACCACGCCCACGAGCTCGCCCGACCGGGGGTCCCGGACCGGGATCCGCGTGCGCCCGTGGGCCCGGGAGGCCGCGAGGAGCTCCTCCCGCCCGGCCCCCCGGTCCACCCGGTCCACGTCCTCGAGCGGCACCATCGCCTCCTCCACGCGGACGGTGGTGATCCGGAGGACGTTCTGCGCCATCCGGAGCTGGCCGGGGGAGAGCTGCCCTTCCTCCAGGAGCTCCCGGAGCAGCCCCCGAAGCCGCTTCCGGGAGACCCGCCGGGGTCCCCCGGCGGGGGAGGAGGGCAGGGCCCGGCTCACCCGCCCGAGCCAGCGGAAGGCCGCCGCCGCGGGCCGGAAGAGGACGCACGCCCCCCGGAGGACGCCCGACAGGGGGTAGACCAGCCCGTCCGCGCGCGCCCGGAAGAGGTTCTTGGGGAGGAGCTCCCCGAACACGAACAGGAAGGGGGTCAGCACCAGGGTGTTCACGACCTCGGGCCGCGTGACCGGGTACCGCATCACCAGGGACTGGCAGAAGTAGGAGGCGAGGAAGTTCGCGAGATGGTTCCCCACGAGGATCGCCGAGATCAGCATCTCCGGCCGCCGGAGGAGGCCGGCCATCCGCCGGGCCGCGCGATCCCCCTCCTCCGCCCGGAGCTCCAGGCGGACCCGGTTCAGGGTGTACACCCCGGTCTCGATGCCCGAGAAGAAGCACGAGGCCCCCACCGAGAGGACGAAGCCCGCGAGGAGGGGAACCACCGGGCTCATGCCGGCGCCTCCTTCCCGCCCCCCCCCGCCGCCCCGGGTTCCTCCCCGCTCCGCTCCGCCAGCACGGAGAGCACCCGGCCCCGGCGCACGCGGAGGACGGAGATCCGGACTCCGTCCACCCGGACCACGTCCCCCTTCGCGGGGATGCGATCCAGCGCGGCCTGCACGTACCCTCCCACCGTCTCGTAGCGGCCCTCCGGCAGCGGGGTCCCGATCCTCTCCTCCCACTCCCGCAGGGTGGCGGAGCCGGGAAGGAGCACCACTCCCGGTCCCATCCACCGCCACCGCCCCTCCTCGAGGTCGTACTCGTCCGCGATCTCCCCCACGATCTCCTCGACCAGGTCCTCGGGGGTCACGATGCCCGCCGTTCCCCCGTACTCGTCCACCACGAGCGCCAGGGGAGCCCCGCTCCGGCGGAACTCCTCGAGCAAGGACATGACGGTCTTCGTCTCCGGAACGGCCAGGATCTCCCGCACCAGCGACTCCACCTCCGCCTCCGGATCGTAGAGCAGGTCCTTCACCGCCACGAAGCCCGCCACCCGGTCGGGAGACCCCCGGCACACCACCACCTTGGACACCCGGCGGGCCCGGGCGGCCTCGAGGATCCCCTCCCGCCCCGCCGCGAGATCCACGGCCACCATGTCCACCCGGGGCACCATCACCTCCCGCACCCGGATGTCCCCGAACTCGATGACCTCCTGGAGCATCTCCCGCTCGTCGGCGTCCATCCCCGCCGCCGCCCCGCTCATGCGCACGAAGGCCCGGAACTCCCCCGAGGTCACGAACGGCTCGCGGCCCGCGCCGCCTCCGACCAGCCTCGAGCCCAGGCGGACCCCCTGGTAGAGGAGCATCCCCGCGGGCCACAGGAACAGCGAGAGCCCCACCAGGGGGTAGACGGTCCGCCGCGCCGCCCGCACCGGGTTCGCCAGCGCCCTCCCCTTCGGCAGGAACTCTCCGCCGAAGATCACCACCGCCACCGCCGCCGCGTTCAGGCCGAACGCGCCCCCCGGGTGGCCGGCGGCGGAGGCCTGCTTGGAGAGGGTCACCGCCACCGAGAAGAAGATCACGTTGGCGGCGAGGTTCCCGAGGAGCGTCACCACCAGGAGGAACCGCGGCCGCGCCGCCAGCCAGCAGATCAGCCGGGAGACCCGGTCCGACTTCTCTCCGAGCTCCCGGAGGTCCCCCCGGCCCAGGGAGAAGAAGGCGGTCTCCGCCCCCGCGAACACGGCGGAGGCGAGCACGGCCGCCGCCATCGCGACCAGGCGCGGCCACTCCTCGAGGAGAAGTCCGGTCACGGCTCGGCCCGCCCGCGGTCAGCCGGCCTCGGCGAGCAGCGGAAGCGTGATCTCGACGGTGGTGCCCTCCCCGGGAACGCTCTTCAGCTCCATCCTGCCTCCGTGGTTCTCGATCACGTTGTGGGCGATGGAGAGCCCGAGCCCCGTGCCCTCCCCCACCTCCTTGGTGGTGAAGAAGAGGTCGAAGGCCTGGGAGACCTCCTCCCCGCTCATGCCCACCCCGTTGTCGGACACCGAGAGCCGGACCTCCTGTCCCTCCACCGCCGCCCGGATCCCGATCTCCCCCTTGCGCCCCGCCTCCTCGATCGCGTCCATGGCGTTGATGAGGAGGTTCAGCACCACCTGCTCCAGCTCGAACATGTCCCCGTAGACGCGGGCCTCCGGGGGCACGTCCACCACCACCTCGATCCCCTCCTTCTCGATCCGGTGGCTCACCAGGCGGAGGGCCTTCGAGAGGATCGTCTCCAGGGCCACCGGCTGCGGGGCCACCCGGTGCGGCGTGAACTGCAGCACCTGCTTCACGGTCTCCCCGATGCGGGCCAGGCCGTCGATGATGAGGTCGAGGTACTCCTCGCGCTTCTTCGGATCCGCGGGGGGATCGCGCTTCAGGCGCCGGGCGGCGTTCATCATCCCCGCCAGGGGGTTGTTCACCTCGTGGGCGATGCCGCTGGCGAACTTCCCCGTGGCCGCCAGGCGCTGGGCGATGATCAGGTTCTGCTCCGCCTTGCGGGCCTTCTCCCGCGCCTCTTGCTCCCGCTCCTCGAGGTACTTCCGGTAGGCCCCCACCTCCACCATCATGGCGTTGAAGGTGTGGATCAGGGTATCGATCTCGTCCCCCCGGCCCGCCAGGGGGACCGGCCGGCTGTAGTCCCCCCCCGCCACCCGCTTCGCGGCCCGTTCCAGGCGCTCGATGGGCCGGATCACCGCGCGGGAGAGCACGAAGTAGCTCACCACCATGATGATCACCACCCCGAGCAGCATCACGATGTAGACCTTCTGGAGCGGCTCGTGGGGGCTGAAGGAGGGGATGCTGAGGAAGAAGTACCATCCCCCGATCATCCGCCCGTCCGCCTCGGAGCGGCGGGGCATGGCCACCCGGTCGCCCTCCACCACGGGCGCCCCTCTCGCGATGGCCCGGCGCACCAGGCGCCGGACCGTGGCCTGCTCCACGTCCCCCTGGCCCTTCATCACCAGGAACTCCCCGTCCGCGTCCGCGCCCGGCACGTAGATCACGTCCCGGACGAAGGAGTGCCGGATGACCGGGGAGTCCTCGTCGATGGGGTTGCGGATGCTCTGGAGCGACTGGATCGTGCCCCGCCGGAGGTCCCGGTCGAATTTCAGGAAGTCCCGGCGGGCGACGAACAGCTCCCTCAGGATCACGCCGATGACGAGGGTCAGGACGACCACCGTCACCCCGATGATCGCCGAAAGGAGCTTCTTCCGGAGGGACATCTACCTCCCGCCCGCCGTGCCGGTCTCCGGGCGCCGGTCGGCTCTCTCTACCACCCTCTCATCCGGTCCGGCTTCCCAGGGTCTCCACGATCTTGAGGAGCGGCCAGAAGAGGCTCAGCACGATGAGGAAGACCGCCCCGCCCATGAAGACGATGAGCAGGGGCTCCAGGACGCTCACGAGACCCGCCACCGCCAGATCCACCTCCTCGTCGTAGGTGTCCGCCACCTTGAGGAGCATCTTGTCGAGCTCTCCGGTCTCCTCCCCCACGTCGATCATGTTCACCACGATGTCGTCGAAGATCCCGCTCTCGCCCAGGGGGTCCGCGATGTTCTCGCCCTCCCGGATGGAGTCGTGGACCCGGTTCACCGCATCCCTCAGGATCACGTTCGAGATGGAGTCCCGGACGATGTTCAAGGCCTCCAGGATGGGGACGCCGGACTGGATCAGCGTCCCGAACGTCCGGGAGAAGCGCGCCACGATGGTCTTGCGGATCACCCTCCCCATGAGGGGCAGGCGCAGCTTCAGGCGGTCGAAGAACCTCTTGCCCCCCGGAGTCAAGGCGACGAGTCGGATCCCCACCACCAGGAGCAGGAAGAAGAGCACCAGGTAGACCACGCCGCAGAGGAAGAACGGACCGTTCTCCCCGATCAGGAACTGCGAGATGGACTGCATGGTCCGGGTGAGCGCGGGAAGCTCCCCGGTGCCCAGGTTCTGGAACACCGTCTTGAACTTGGGCACCACCACGATCATGATGAAGAAGAGGATGATCGTGGCCACGAACAGCACCACGATCGGGTAGATCGAGGCCGAGATGATCCTCTTCTTCAACCGCTGGGCCTTCTCCTTGAACTCCGCCAGGCGGTTCAGGATCGTGTCGAGGACGCCTCCCGCTTCCCCCGCCTTCACCATGTTCACGTAGAGGTCATCGAAGACTCCGGGGTGTTTCGAGAGGGCCTCCGAGAGCGGGGACCCGCTCTCCACCTCCTCCCGCACCGACCCGAGCACCCACTTGAAGTAGCCCGGCTTCATCTGTCCCTCGAGGATCCGGAGACACCGGACGATGGGCAGCCCCGCGTCCTGGAGAATGGCGAGCTGGGAGGTGAACAGGCTCAGGGTCTTCTCCCCCACCTTCCGGCCCCCGAGGAACCCCCTCTGCCGCTTGGGTTTGCGGGCCAGCTCGGCCAGCGCGGCCTGCCGCCGCTCCTGGGCGGTCGTCCTCTCAGCCATGCGTCTCCTCCTAAACGGTGGCGATGGTCTCCCGGATAACCTCTTCGATGGTGGTGACGCCGTCGTAGATCGCCAGGAGCCCGCTCTCCCGGAGGGTGGTCATGCCCTCCTCGAGCGCCGCTTCCCGGATCCGCGAGGTCGGCACGTTGTCCATGATAAGGTTCCGGATGCGATCCGTAACCCGCATGATCTCGAAAATACCCGTTCGCCCCCGGTAGCCCGTGTAATGGCAGTCCGGGCAGCCCTTCCCGAAGCTGAACTCCTTCCCCTCCACCTGGTCGGGGGTGAGCTCCAGCTCCAGGAGCGTCTCCTCCGTGGGCTCGTAGAAGACCCGGCACTTCTCGCAGATCTTCCGCACGAGCCGCTGGGCCACCACCGCCTCCAGGCTCGCCGCCACCAGGAAGGGCTCCACCCCCATGTCCACGAGACGGGTCACGGCCAGCGGCGCGTCGTTGGTGTGGAGCGTGGAGAACACCACGTGCCCCGTGAGAGACGACTGGATCGCCATCTCCGCCGTCTCCCGGTCCCGGATCTCGCCGATGAGGATCATGTCCGGGTCCTGGCGCAGGATCGACCGGAGGCACTTCGCGAAGGTGACCCCGATCTCCTCGTTCACCTGCACCTGCATGATCCCCTCGAGGTCGTACTCCACGGGATCCTCGGTGGTGATGATCTTGCGCGTGACGTCGTTCGCCTCCCGGAGCGCGCTGTAGAGCGTCGTGGTCTTCCCGCTCCCCGTGGGACCGGTGACGAGGATGATCCCGTGCGGCAGGCGGATGAGCCGGCGGATGATCTCGAGCTCGCGGTCCCGGAGTCCGAGCTGGCCCATGTCGAGCTGGACCACGGAGCGGTCCAGGATCCGCATCACGCACGACTCCCCGTACATGGTGGGCAGGGTGGACACCCGGAGGTCCACGGTGTGCCCCGCCAGGGAGAGCTCGATCCGCCCGTCCTGGGGAAGCCGCGTCTCGGAGATGTCCAGCCCGGACATCACCTTCACCCGGGAGATGAGGGCGGGCGCCAGGTGGGCCGGGGGCGGCTCCAGCTCGTACAGCACCCCGTCCACGCGGTAGCGGATCTTGAAGTCGGTCTCGAAGGGCTCCAGGTGGATGTCCGAGGCCTGGTCCCGGATGGCCTGGAACAGGACGTGGTTCAGGAGCTTGATCACCGGGGCCGACTTCGCCATCGCCTCCGGGTCCGAGAGGTCCACGGGCCCCGTGACCGCCTCCCGGCGGACCGCCTCCTCCCCGGGCCGCTCCTTCACCAGGCGCTCCGCGGCCGAGGCCTTCTCCTCGTACACCTCCTCGATCGCCTTCTGGATCAGGGCGCCGTCCGCCACCGCGCCCCGGACGGGGCAGTTCGCCATGAACTGCACGTCGTCGAGGACGGCGGCGTTCATGGGGTTCCCCATGGCCACGAGGAGCGCCCCGGAAGCGTCGAAGCCGTAGGGCAGGATCTGGAACATCGACGCGGTGTGGTAGTCGATCTTCCGGGCGGCGGCGGCATCCACCCCCGTCTCGGCGAGATCCACCACCTCCATCCCCGCCTGCAGGCCCAGGGCCTTCAGGAGATCCCCCTCGGTGATGTGCCCCAGGCGGATGAGGATCTGGCCGATCTGCCCGCCCTCCCGGCCCTGGATCTGCAGGGCCTCCTGGATCATCCCCTCGTGGCAGACCCCCATCTCCTTGAGGATCTGGCCCACGAGCTTCCGACGTCCGGCCGGACTCATGCGCTCTTCTTCCTCTCGTCGTCGTCCTCGCCGAGCTCCGCGTAGTCGAGACGCTCCTTGAGCGCCTGCGGATTCTGGGCCTTCATCAGCGCCTCCGCCCGGGAGATCTTCCCCTCCTGCGCCAGGAGGAAGAGGTGCTCGTCGAGGAGGATCATCCCGCGGGCCCGGTTGGTCTGGATGGCCGACGTGATCTTGAAGGTCTCGGACTTCCGGATGTGGTTCTCGATCGCCGAGTTCATGATCATGATCTCGAACGCGGCGATGCGGCCGGGCCGGTCCGCGCGGGGCATGAGGACCTGGCTGATCACGGCCACGATCGACACCGAGAGCTGGACGCGGATCTGCTCCTGCTGGTCCGGCGGGAACTGGTCGATGATCCGGTCCACGGTGCGGGCCGAACCCGTGGTGTGCAGGGTGGCGAGCACCAGGTGGCCCGTCTCCGCCGCGGTGATGGCGGTGGTGATCGTCTCCCGGTCCCGCATCTCGCCGAGGAGGATCACGTCCGGGTCCATCCGCAGCACGCGGCGCATCGCCTCCGGGAACGTGGCCACGTCGCTGCCGATCTCCCGCTGCGTGATGATCGCCTTCTTGCTCTCGTGGTAGTACTCGATGGGGTCCTCGATCGTCACGATGTGGTGGTCGAAGTTCTCGTTGATGTAGTCCACCATCGTGGCGAGCGTGGTCGTCTTCCCCGAGCCGGTGGGCCCGGTGACCAGGAGGAGTCCCCGGGGCCGGTGCAGGAGCTCGCGGACCTTTCCGGGAAGGCCGATCTCCTCGAAGGTGCGCAGCCGGTTCGGCAGGAGCCGCAGGGCCAGGCCCACCTTCCCGCGCTGGCGGTAGACGGAGGTCCGGAACCGGGCCTTGTCCTCGTAGGCGTAGGCGAAGTCGGTGGTGCCCTTCTCCTTGAACTCCAGGAGGTTCCGCTGGGGCGCGATCGCCTTCATCATCTCGATCGTGTCCTCCGGCCGGAGGGGATCCACGTTCACGTCGCGCATCCGGCCGTGGACGCGGATCCGGGGCCGGATGCCCACGGAGAGGTGGAGGTCGGAGCCGTCCTGCCGGATGACCAGGTCGAGCAGCTTGCGGATGTCGATGCCCACGGACTGACCTTCCCGCCGGGAGCTCCCGGTCACAGAGTCACCGCCTGGTCCTCGGCGACCGTGGCGGCCAGAACCTCGTCGAGCGTGGTTTTTCCATCGAAGACCTTGCGCACGCCGTCCTCGAGAAGGGTGACGAGCCCGCCCGAGATGCGGGCCTGCTCCCGGATCTCCAGGGTGGAGGCCCCCCGGAACGTGAGATCCCGCAGGGTGGAGTCCATCTCGAACAGCTCGAAGATCCCCGTCCGGCCCCGGTACCCGATGCCCTGGCAGGCCGGGCACCCCACCGCCCGGTAGATCGTCCTCCCCTCGAGCTGCTCCGGGGTGATCCCCGCGGCCCGGAGCTCGGCGGGCTCGGGGACGTAGGGCTCCTTGCACTCGTCGCAGAGCACCCGCACCAGCCTCTGGGCCATCACCGCCATGACCGCGGTGGACACGAGGAAGCGCTTCACCCCCATGTCCACCAGCCGCGTGATGGCGGAGGGCGCGTCGTTCGTGTGCAGGGTGGAGAACACCAGGTGGCCGGTGAGCGCGGCCTGGATCGCGATCTCCGCGGTCTCCAGGTCGCGGATCTCGCCCACCAGGATGATGTCCGGGGCCTGCCGGAGCATGGACCGGAGGATCCGCGCGAACGTGAGGCCGATCTCCGCCCGCACGTTGCACTGGTTGACCCCCATGAGGTTGTACTCCACGGGGTTCTCGGCGGTGATGATCTTCACGTCCGGCCGGTTCAGCTCCCGGAGCGCCGCGTAGAGCGAGGTCGTCTTCCCGGACCCGGTGGGGCCCGTCACCAGGAAGATGCCGTTGGGCCGGCGGATCAGCTTCTCGAACCGCGCGTGGTCCGAGGCGTGGAACCCCAGCTCCCGGAGCGTCACGAGGCCCCGCTCGCGGTCCAGGATCCGCAGCACGAGGGACTCCCCGTGCCAGGCGGGCAGGGCCGAGACCCGGAAGTCGATCTCCCGGCCGTCCACCTCCATCCCGATGCGCCCGTCCTGGGGCCGGCGCCGCTCCGCCATGTCCATGCGGGACATGATCTTCAGCCGCGAGAGGACCGGCCCCTGGAGGGCCTTGGGGATCGACTGCACCTCCCGGCAATGGCCGTCGATCCGGTACCGCACCCGGACCCGGTCCACCAGGGGCTCCACGTGGATGTCCGAGGCCCGGGTGCGCACGGCCTCGCGGATCATCGAGTCCACGAGCCGGATCACCGGAGCGTCGTCCTCCGCCAGCTCCCCCCCCGAGGCCACCGCGGCCTCCGGCTTCTCCTCGGGTTCCTCCCCCGTGAAGCTCCACCAGGTGGCCAGGGCCTTCCGCACGCCGGCGGGGGTGGCGAGGGCGGGCCGCATGTCGAGGTCGAGCTTGAAGCGCAGATCGTCGAGAAGGAAGATCCGCTCCGGGTCGTCCAGCGCCACGATCACGTGGCCCGCCGCCTTCTTCACGGGCACGATGCGGTGCTCCCTCACCACGTCGGCGGGCAGCGCCTCCACCGCGGAGGCCGGGATGCGCCCCTTCTCCAGATCCACGAACGGCAACCCCATCTGGCGGCACAGGGCCCGCGTCACCATCTTCTCGGTGGTGAACCCGAGCTCGATCAGGGCCTCCCCGATCCGGAGCTGGTTCTTCTTGGCGTGGACCAGGGCGCGGTGCACCTCCTCCTCGTTGACCGCCTCCATCGCCACCAGGATCTGACCGAGCTTCTGCTTTTCCGCCATGGTCACCGATTCGACGAAGGGGGCGCCGCGCGCCCCCTCCCGTTCCCTTTCCCACGCCGTTCCGGAGCTTCGCCGCCTGACCGGCGGGCCCGGGAACCGATCCGCGCCTCCTCCCGCCGCCGCCTGCCATTGATTTGCGATCCGGCCTACCCTCGCTAGGATACCGGTTTCCCGCCGATTCGCGGCGGGATTCCAAGCCGGAGATGCTCATGCCGACCCCGCGCGCGGCGCTCTTGCCCTGCCTCCTCCTGCTCGCGGCCTGTCCCGGCACGCGGTACCTCGTCCAGCCCCTCGACCGGGAGACCCCCGTGGAGGCGTTCCGGACCTTCCGGGCCGCGGTGCTGGCGGAGCGGCCGGACGTGATCTACGAGAGCTTCTCCGACGAGTTCAAGGAGAGCCTCGGCATCCCCGACTACCGCTCCTTCAAGGCCGGCTTCGAGACGAACCGCTCGCGATTCCGCGACCTGGCGAGGGTCATGGAAGAGGCCCGCCTCGCCGCCCCTCCCGTGGTGCGGACGGTGGAGGGCCGGCGCTTCGCGGTGATCACGCTCACCGCCCTGGGCCGCCGGGTGGACTTCCTCCTGGTGGACGTTCCCACGGCCCTGACGAAGCTCCGCCTCCCGGACTACGACGAGACGGCGGTGGCCGAACGGTACCTCTCCGGCCCGGATTTCTCCCCGCTCGTGCGGGTGGAGGATGGCACGATGCTCGTGGGCCCCGTCGACGTCTCGGAGACCGGGATCTCCCGGCCCGCGGAGGTCGTGGGTTTCCGGCTCTTCCACAAGTGGCTCCTGGCGGACATCCGCCGTCCCCTCCCGCCGGAGATCGAGGACCTCCTCGATCGCCTGAGGCGGGCCGGCGGACCCGGGGAGCCTTGACCTCGATTCTCTATGGGAGCACGTGATGAAGCGATACGTCTACGCCTTCGGCGGCGGCACGGCGGACGGCGACGCCACGATGAAGGAGATCCTCGGCGGGAAGGGCGCCAACCTGGCGGAGATGGCCCGGCTCGGCCTCCCCGTGCCTCCCGGCTTCACCATCAGCGCCGAGGTCTGCCGCTTCTACTACGAGAACGACCGCACCTATCCCGGCGAGCTCTGGGAGCAGGTGGACTCCGCCCTCGCCGCCCTGGAGGAGAAGACGGGTAAGAGGTTCGGCGACCCGGAGCGCCCTCTCCTCCTCTCCGTCCGATCCGGGGCCGCCGTCTCCATGCCCGGCATGATGGACACCGTCCTGAACCTCGGCCTGAACCGCGAGGTGGCGGAGGCCATGGCCCGGTCCTCGGGGAACGAGCGCTTCGTCTGGGACCTCTACCGCCGCCTCGTGAACATGTTCGGGGACGTGGTCATGGGGGTGCAGCACCCGTTCTTCGAGACCGAGATCGAGAAGGCCAAGCGGGAGGCCGGGGTCGAGGCGGACACCGATCTCACCGCGGAGCACCTGAAGGCCCTCACGGAGCGGTACCTCGAGGTCTACCGCGACCACACCGGGGAGGAGTTCCCGGAGGACCCCCGGGAGCAGCTCCGGCGGGCCATCGACGCGGTGTTCGGGTCCTGGCGGACGGAACGCGCGGTGAAGTACCGCCAGATCCACCGCATCACCGGGCTCCTGGGCACCGCGGTGAACGTCCAGACCATGGTCTACGGGAACCTCGGGGAGAACTCGGGCACGGGCGTGGCCTTCACCCGGGACCCCGCCACCGGAGAGAACGTCTTCTACGGCGAGTTCCTCATGAACGCCCAGGGCGAGGACGTGGTGGCCGGCATCCGGACCCCCCTCCCCATCGGGGAGCTCGGCCGGATCCTGCCCGAGTGCCACGCCCGGCTCCTCGAGATCCGCGAGATCCTGGAGAAGCACTACCGGGACGTGCAGGACCTCGAGTTCACCATCGAGGAGGGCACCCTCTACATCCTCCAGACGCGCACCGGCAAGCGCACGGCCCTGGCCTCCGTGAACATCGCCGTCGACATGGTCTCGGAGGGGATGATCGACCGGAAGACGGCGGTCCGGCGCGTCTCCCCGGACCAGCTCAACGATCTGCTCCACCCCATGTTCGACCCCCGGGCGGAGAGACACCCCATCGCCCGGGGGCTCGCCGCCTCGCCGGGCGCCGCGGTGGGCACGGTGGTCTTCGACGCCGCGGAGGCGGAGGAACGGGCCCGCCAGGGGGATTCCGTGATCCTCGTGCGCCAGGAGACCAGCCCCGAGGACATCGGGGGCATGAACGCCGCCGCCGGCATCCTCACCTCCCGGGGGGGCATGACCTCCCACGCGGCGGTGGTGGCGCGCGGCATGGGCAAGCCCTGCGTGGCCGGCTGCGCCGATCTCCAGGTGGACGCGGAGACGCGGACCGCCACCGTGGCGGGAGAGCCCGAGCCCCTCGTGGAGGGCGAGTGGATCAGCATCGACGGCACCACGGGCGAGGTGATGCGGGGGCGGCTCCCCACCATCGCCCCCCGCCTGGGCGGCAAGGTCGACACCCTGCTCTCCTGGGCGGACGACTTCCGCCGCCTCGGGATCCGCACGAACGCGGACACCCCCGAGGACGCCCGGCGCGCCCGGGAGTTCGGGGCGGAGGGGATCGGGCTCTGCCGCACGGAGCACATGTTCTTCGGCGAGGACCGCATCCCCGCGGTGCGGGCGATGATCCTGGCCGACGACGAGGCCGGGCGCCGCCGGGCCCTCGAGGAGCTCCTCCCCATGCAGCGCTCCGACTTCGAGGGGATCTTCACGGCCATGGACGGCCTGCCCGTGACGATCCGCCTCCTCGATCCCCCGCTGCACGAGTTCCTGCCCCTGGAGGAGGAGCAACAGCGGGAGATGGCGGAGAAGCTCTCCATCTCCGTGGAGCGCGTCCGCGAGAAGGTGGAGGCGCTGAAGGAGTTCAACCCCATGCTCGGCCACCGCGGCTGCCGCCTGGGCATCACCTACCCCGAGATCTACGAGATGCAGGTCCGGGCCATCGGCGAGGCCGCCCGCAACGTCCTCCGGCGGGGCGTCTCCGTCTACCCGGAGATCATGATCCCCCTCGTGGGCACCGCGGAGGAGCTGCGCGTCCTCCGGGAGCTCACGGAGCGGGTCATGCAGCGGGTCTTCGAGACGGAGGGCATCGTCGATTACCTCGTGGGGACCATGATCGAGGTGCCGCGCGCGGCCCTGACGGCGGGGGAGATCGCCCGGCACGCGGACTTCTTCTCCTTCGGCACCAACGACCTCACCCAGATGACCTTCGGCTACAGCCGGGACGACGCGGGCGTCTTCCTCCCCGCCTACGTGGAGCAGAAGATCCTTCCCGCGGATCCCTTCGTCACCCTCGACCGCGACGGGGTGGGCCTCCTGGTCCGCGCGGGGGTCAAGAAGGGACGCGAGGCCCGGCCCGGGCTCAAGGTGGGCATCTGCGGCGAGCACGGGGGCGACCCCGCGTCCATCGCCTTCTGCCACGAGGCGGAACTCGACTACGTCTCCTGCTCCCCCTACCGGGTGCCCATCGCCCGGCTGGCGGCGGCCCAGGCCGCCCTCGGGGAGGACTGACCGGGCCCGGGGCCCCGCTCAGAAGCCCCCGAGCAGGATGCCCACGAAGGTGGAGAGCGGAGCGTTCTCCCGGGTCGTCTCCAGGAAGTCGTCGAGGGAGGCCACGGCCCGCCGCAGCTTCTCCGCCATCTCCTCGTCGGTGAGCAGCAGGCCGAGGACGTTGTCCGGGCGCGAGAGGCGGGCCGTGGCGTCCCGGAGGTTCGCCGCCGCCCGGTCCACCGAGTCGAGCGCCCGGTCGAGCTTCTTCCAGGGCTCGTCGTCGCTGAGGAGGCGGCCCAGGCCGTGCTCCGGGGAGAGCCCGGCCGTCACCCGGTGGAGGTCCGCCACCACCGCCTTCGCCTCCTCGTAGAGGGAGGGGTCGTCGATCAGGCGGTGCAGCGTCCCCTTCGAGTCCCGGAGGCGCGCGAGCTCCGCCCTCAGGTCCGCCACCGCCCCGAGCACGTCGCTCTTGAGCTTCTCGTCGCTGGTGATCGCGCGCAGGAGCCCCCGCTCGTCGTTCAGCCGATCCGTGAACCGCCGGATCCCCGCGATCGCGGCCGGCAGGTCCTCCCTCGCCCCCGCGAGGACGGCGTCCAGGCTCGAGAGCGCGTCCTTCAGCCGGGCCGCGCTCTCCGGGTCGTTCAGGAGCAGGCCGATGACGTTGTCCCGGCGGCCGAGCTGCCGGTCGAGCCGCGAGACGATGCTCTCCACCTTCTCCGCCACCCTCCGGAACTCCTGCTCCGCCCCCTCCAGGGCCCCCCCGGTGTCCGTGCCGCGCTGGAGGGCGGAGAGGTCCATCCGGGCGGGCCCCTTCCCCCCGTCGATCCGGAGGACCCGGCCCCCCAGGAGGGAAGCGCTCGCCAGGGTGATCCTCGCGTCGGCGAAGAGCTCCGGGTCCTCCGCGCACTCCACCGTCACCCGGACCCGGCCCTTCCCCGGCTCCCGGCGGATCCGCCGCACCTTCCCGCTCCGCACCCCGTCGATCCACACCTCGTTCCCCACCTCGAGCCCCCCCACGTTCTCGAAGGCCACGGTGAGGGTGGGAGCCCCTCCCAGCCGGAACCCGGAGAGCATGATGGTGAACACCCCGAGGACCGCGAGCAGTCCGAAGAAGACGAGGCCCACGATGATGTCCCGCGACCGGTTCATGTCCGTCTCCTTCTTCCCCGTCAGCGATAGAAGAACGAGGTCATCATGTACCCGAAGATGAGGATGAGGAGGATCGACACCACCACCGTGCGCCTCACCGCCCGGCCCACGCCCAGGGCCCCGCCCCCGGCCATGAGCCCCTGGGCGCAGGCCACGGTGGAGATGAGCCCTCCGAACACCAGGGCCTTCACGAGCCCGGTGTAGACGTTCTTGGGCAGGAGGCCGAGGAAGGTCCGTCCCTCCAGCGTGGTGCGCACGGTGTCGAAGTACCGGTGGAAGGGGACCCCGAGCTGCGTGTAGGCCACGAGCCCCCCCCCGCCGATCCCCACCAGGTCCACCCATGCCGTGAGGGCGAAGGTCATGAGGACCATGGCCACCAGCCGGGGCATGACCAGCATGCGCACGGGATCGATGGACATGACCTCCAGCGCGTCGATCTCCTCCGAGACCTTCATGGTCCCGATCTCGGCGGCGATGGTGGAGCCCACCATGGCGGTGACGATGATGGCGGTGAGCATGGGGCCCATCTCCCGGCACATGCTCGCGGCCACCACGATGCCGATCGTGCCCGCCTGCCCCACCTTCTTCAGCTCGATGCCCCCCTGCAGGGCCAGGATCATCCCCGTGAAGAGGCCCACCACCGTGGTGACCCCCAGGGCCTTGACGCCGCAGAAGTACATCTGCTCCACGATGGACCGGGCCGAGCGCGGGCGGAGCAGGCCGCCGGGGACGAGGAGGACCGCCTGCCCCAGGATCCGCAAGGTCCGGCCCGCCCGGCAGGCCGCCGCCAGGATCCCGCGGCCGGTTCTCCGGATCATGCGCTCCTCCTCCTCCGCAGCACGGCTAAAGAGGTATCCGAATCCACCAGAGAAGACGAAGAGATGCCTCCCCGGGCGCCGACTCGTAGCCCAGGATCCCCCCCAGGAGATCCCAGCCCCCGCGCCCCCCCGGCCCCCCGCTCCGCTCCTCGAAGATCGTCCACAGCGGGCTCCAGGCCCGCTCGAAGTCCTCCCACGGGAAGGGGAGGAGCCAGAGGGCCGAGAACCGCTCCGAGCCGTCGGGGCGCACCACCTTCCGGAAGAGGGGCCACAGCGAGGCGTCGCGGGAGATCCTCTCGCCGCCGGGTCCCCGGCGCTCGGTGTCGCGCCAGAAGGGCACCACGCGGAAGGAGTACACGGTGCCCGAGGGAACGGGGTACTCCCGGTCCCAGATGATCGGCCACAGGTAGAAATCGTCCCGGCTCCCGCCCCGCCCCCGGCTCCGGCCGAACAGGGGCCACACCCGGAGCGCCTCCCGGCCCCCGGGCCCCTCCATCCTCCGGTACACGGGCCACAGCACGTTCGTCTCCGAGTACCCGTTCGCGGACCCCGCCGCCTGGTAGAGCGGGAAGAGCACGGTCCGCGCCCAGGCCTCGTCGGAGTTCACGCAGCCGTAGAAGGGGAAGGCGAAGAAGAAGCGCTCGGGGTGCTCCCGGTGGAGGTCCCGCTCCCCGAAGGAGACGAGCGGCCAGAGGATGGACGTCCGCCGGCTCTTCCCTTCGACCACCTCGTGGGAGTAGAAGGGCATGATCCGGAGGTTTCTCGTCCCCCCGCCCTCCCCCCAGTGCACCAGGGGCCAGAGCAGCGTGGTCCCCTCGTAGGCGCCGTCCCTCAGGGACAGGTAGAGGGGGAAGAAGCGATAGTGCAGCTCCTCCACCCCGAAGACGTCCCGCGTCTCGCCCCAGAAGGGGAGGAAGGCGAAGTAGGAGCCCTCCTCCGGGTCCGAGCCCCCCCACAGGACGGGAAAGACCGCCCAGTCGCGGTCCCCGCGGCCCTCGCCGTCCGCCACCACCTTGTTCC
>JAOZQC010000339.1 GCA_029932425.1 Planctomycetota bacterium
GATCCTCGCCGAGCAGCACTACCGGCCCTTCTCGAAGCGCCTGGAGGGGTCCCGGGTGCGGGTGGAGCTCCTGGTGGGGACGATGGGGGCGAAGAGGCGGCGGGAGGTCCTCGCGGGGCTCGCTTCCGGGGAGGTGGGGGTGGTGGTGGGCACCCACGCCCTGATCCAGGAGGACGTGGTCTTCCACGACCTGGGGCTGGCGGTGGTGGATGAGCAGCATCGGTTCGGGGTCCTGCAGCGGGCCCATCTCCGCTGGAAGGGCACCCGGCCGGACGTGCTCTTCCTCACCGCCACCCCCATCCCCCGCACCCTCGCGCTCACCGCGTTCGGGGACCTGGACGTGTCCGTGATCGACGAGTTGCCGCCCGGACGCGTGCCTCCCCGGACGCGGTGGTTCCCGCGCGACCGGATCGAGGACGCCTACCGCCTGATCCGGGAGGAGATCCGCCGGGGACGGCAGGCCTTCTTCATCTTCCCCCTGGTCTCGGAATCGGAGGAGATGCCGCTCAAGGCGGTGACGGAGGAGGTCGAGCGCCTCCGGAAGGAGGTGTTCCCGGGGGTGCCCGTGGGGCTGATCCACGGCCGCCTCTCCCGGGAGGAAAAGGAGGAGGCCATGCGCCGCTTCCGGGAGGGCCGGGACCGGATCCTCGCCGCCACCACCGTGGTGGAGGTGGGGATCGACGTTCCGAACGCCACGCTCATGGTGGTGGAGCACGCCGACCGCTACGGGCTCTCCCAGCTCCACCAGCTCCGCGGCCGGATCGGGCGGGGGGGCGGGGAGAGCACCTTCCTCCTCCTGGGGGATCCCACCACTCCGGAAGGGAAGCGGCGTCTCTCCATCCTCGCGGAGACCTCGGACGGGTTCCGGATCGCGGAGGAGGACCTCAGGCTCCGGGGTCCGGGGGAGTTCCTGGGCACCCGCCAGCACGGCCTCCCGGGGTTCAAGATCGCGAACCTGGTCACGGACGGGGAGATCCTCCGGCTGGCCCGGCGGGACGCCTTCGACCTCGTCCGGTCCGATCCGGACCTCCGGGGCCCGGAGGGGGCGCCGGTCCGCCGCCAGCTCGCCCGCCGTCTCGGCGCCTTCCGCGAACCGGCGTGAACGGGATTCATTACCCGCTCGTGACGCCGGCGGGCGATCCTGAGCGCCTCTGCCGAAAAGACGGGAGGACGTGATGCGCTGGATCTCCCTGGCCCTCCTCGCCTGCCTGCTGGCCGGGCCTCCGGCCCGGGCGCAGGAGCGGACGACGGAGGGAGTGCCCCTGCGCCGGGACAAGGACCGGGTGAAGATGACCCCCCCGGCTCCGGAGAAGCCCGTCCCGGAGAAGGAGCCCGAGAAGAAGACCGGGAAGGAGTCCCCGGACAAGGCCGTGGAGAAGGATCCCGTGGCGGCGGCGGTGGCCCGCCTCGCGACCTGGCCCGACGCCGACGCCCGGGAGGCGGCCGCCCTCCTCGCCCTCCGCGGGCCGGAGATCGAGGCCCGCCTGATCCGCCGGCTGGCCGACACGTCGCCGGCCCAGGCCGCGGGCATCTGCTTCGTGCTGGGAGAGGTGGGAAGGGACGCCTCCCTGGCCGCGGTGGAGCGGCTCGCGGCCCGGCCCGGCATGGTTCCCTGGTTCACCGAGATCTTCGACGCCCTGGGGAAGCTCGACGGGGCGAACGCGGTCTCCCGGGTCCTTCCCTTCCTCCGCCACCCGAAGAGGCGCGCGCGGCTGGCGGCGGAGACCTGGCTCATGAGCCGCGTGAACGCGGGACACGCCGCCCGGCTCGCGTCGATCCTCACGGACCGGTCCCGCGGGGCCCGGCTCTCGGCCTTCCGCCTCCTCTCGCGCGGGGCGCCGGAGGAGGCGCGGGCGAGGGCCTTCGACCTGCTCGACGACCCCGCGCCGGAGCTGGCGCGCGCGGCCGCGGACCTCATCTCCTCGGGGGCGGACGACGCGGCGATCGCCCGCCTGAACCGGATGGTGGCCGGCGTCCATCCGCGGAGATCGGCGTACGCCGCGCTCACCCTGGTGCTCGTGGGGGAGAAGACGGGGCGGCGGCCGTTCACCCCGGAGACGATCCGGCTCCTGCTCGGCGACCGGGGCCTGCGCGCGGTGGAGAAGGTGAACCGGGGCGTCGCCGCCATCGCCCTGGCCGACCTCGGCTACGAGACGGACGACCCCGCGGTGGACGCGGTGCTGGACCGGGACGTGGTCCTCACGCTCCTCGACACGGTGGGGGGAAAGACCTTCTTCAAGGACTACAACTCCATCGCGGCGCTGGCCCGCAACCGGTTCGGGAAGCTCACGGGGATCCTCGACCGGCGCCCCGTGCCGGAGCTCTGGCGGTGGTGGCTCGAGCACCGGGACACGTTCCGGGCCCGCCGGGTCCTGAAGACCATCCCCGCCGGGTTCACCGCCGTCTTCCGGGTGAGGGCCCGGAGCGTCGCGGAGCCGCCCCTGCCCGCCACCCTCTTCTCCACCCGGCCGGAGGACGCGGTGGGGCCCGAGACGGCGGGGAAGGGCTTCGTCTACCTGCCGGAAACGGACGCGGCGGCGCTCGCGGCCCGGATCGACCGCGAGCTCCTGTCCCTTCCCGACAGCCCGAGACTCCGGGGCGAGGGAGGGGATCCGGACGCCGCGATCACGGTCTCGCTGGGGAACCGCTCCCGGACCGTGGCGGGGCGGGCGGGGGACCTCGAGCCCGGCCTCGTCTCCGTCCTCGGGGAGCTCCGCCGGCTGCGGCGGACCTACGCCTGGCAACGCTACTGGGACCGGGACCGGTACCCGCGGCACGACGACTTCATCCGGACGGAGCTCGCGTTCTTCACGGGGGACGCCACCGAGGCGGAGAAGGCGGAGCACCTGAAGGCCATGATCCTCTCCGCCTTCGACGATCTCACCGCGCGGACGGAGAGGGAGGAGGCGCTGGACATCCTCCGCCGGCTCCCGGTGACCTTCACCGATTCCGACGCCTACGCCCTGGCGCTCTTCCTCTCGCGGGAGTCCTCGCTCACCCCCGTGGCGCTCCGGATCGTGCGCGTGCTGAGGAAGGCGAAGCGCCCCCTGGTGGTGCGCCTCCTCGCCGACTGGTTCGAGCGGCATCCCTCTCCCCGCGCCCTCTCCCTGATCCAGGATCTCCTGGCGGGACTCGGGGAGCGGGAGATCCGGAACGCCGCGGGCTCCGACCGCCTCTTCCTCCGCCAGGCCGCCATGCGCGCGGCCCCCGGGGTGCTCGAGGGGGACGCCCTGGAGCGGGTCCTCGGGGCCGGCCTCAAGGACCCGGCCCCGCCCGTGCGGCGGGAAGCCCTCCTCGCGCTGGGCCGGTCCGGCGCCGCCTTCGCCTTCGCCCGGATCGCCGGGGGTCTCGAGGACCCCGTGGACGAGGTCCGCAGCGCCGCCATCGAGGCCCTGGGGCGGCTCGCCCGGCCCGAGGTGGTGCCGCTGCTGGCGACCCAGCTCGATTCGAAGGACACCGGCCGCCGGGTGGCGGCGGTCCGGGCGCTGTGCCGCACGGGGATCGACGAGGCCCTTCCGCCCGTGCTGCTGGCCCTTCGCCGGGACGGGTCGGAGGTGGTGCGGAGCGTGGCCGCGAGCGAGATCGCGCGCCTGGGGATGAAGGCCCTCCCGGGCGTCTCCCGGATCGTGATGGACGCGAAGGAGATGCCGGAGGTGCGGGCGCTCGCGGTGGAGACGCTGGTGCGCATCGGGGGAGACCACGTGGTCGACGTGCTGAGGGCCCTCCTCCAGGATCCCGACGACGCGGTGGCCGACGCCGCGGCCCTGGCGCTGGCGGAGCTCGCGAAGAAGGACGCCGTGCCCCGCCTGCTCGCGGCCCTGGAGGCGGGGCGGAACCCCGTGCGCACCGTGGCCGCCCTGGAGCGGCTGAGCTGCCAGTCCTTCCCCTCCGCGAAGGCCTCCGAGCTGCCCGTGATCTACCGCGGGTGGTGGTCCGAGCGGAGGGAGGGCCGGGAGGAGGCGTGGTTCGCGGAAGCCCTGGCCCGCCGGGGATACCCCGCGGCGCCGCTCGAGGGCTTCGCCGCCGGCCGCCGGGAGATGGCGGCGGTGCCCGTGCTCATCCGGGCCCTCGGCGATCCGAACTGGTATCTCCGGGCGAACGCCGACCTGTGGCTCAGGCGGATCACCCTGGAGGACTTCGGCCGGATCCGGCGCTACACGAGCGAGGAAGAGGTCCGGAAGATCCAGGACCGCTGGCGGAGCTGGTGGGAGAAACGGTAGGAGCGGCGGCCCCGGGCCCACCGCGGCGCGGGAGGTACCTGGCGCTCCTCCTCGTCGCGGCGGGGGCCCCGGGCCTGTTCCTGCTCCTCCGGGACGTGTGGAGGCCCTCCCCCGCGGCGGTCGCGGAGCGGGCGGGGCGCTGGCGGTCCCTGGCCCGGGAGGCCGCCGCCCGGTTCCACGTGGAGGCCGATCTGGTCCTCGCCGTCATCGCCGTGGAGAGCAAGGGAGACCCCGCGGCA
>JAOZQC010000340.1 GCA_029932425.1 Planctomycetota bacterium
GGAGTTCCCGATCCTCGGCAACATGCTCTCCGGGAGCGCCTACCAGGAGATCGGGAAGTACGCCATGGCGATCCGGAACTACGACATCGCCCCGGAGAGCCGGCCCCCCTCCCCCGTGACCTTCGAGCATCCCGAGCCCGGGGACCTGGCGGACTACCGCTACGGGGGCGGCGGCGGGCCGGAGTTCGCGCTCGTCCGGCCGGAGGAGGGAGAGGCTGCGGAGCACTTCGTCCTCCGCGTCGCGAGCCGGATCGGTCCCGGGGTGGTCCTCGGAGACTACGACGGGGACGGAGATACCGACGTCTACCTCCCCCAGTGGAACGGGACGGGGAGGCTCTTCGCCAACGACGGGAAGGGGGTCTTCACCGACGTCACGGAGGGGTCGGGGATCGCCACCGTCTGCCGGGGCATCGCGGGCGTCTTCTTCGACGCGGACGGCGACGGTGACCAGGACCTCTACGTCACGGCCGCGGGGCCGAACGTCTTCTACGAGAACCGGGGCGACGGCACCTTCGGGGACGCCACGGCGCGGGCGGGTCTGGCGGGCGGCGACCTCGTGAGCCTCGGCGCGGTGCCGGGCGACTTCGACCACGAGGGCGACGTGGATCTCTTCGTCCCGAACTACGTCCGCCCGGGCGACGCCACGCTGGCGGGGGCCCCGGACGCCATGTTCCGGAACAACCGGGACGGCACCTTCACCGACGTGGCCCCCGACTCGCCGGTGCACGGCGGGGACGCCCGTTCCGTGGGAGCCCTCACCCTGGACGTGGACGGCGACCTGGACACCGACCTCCTGGTGATCCGGGATCGGGGGCCCGCCGTCCTCTGGCTGAACGACCGCATGTGGCGCTTCCGGGCCGGGAAGCTGCCCCCGGAGCTCCGGGGCGAGGATCCGGCCTGGGGGGCCGCGGCGGGGGACATCGACCGGGACGGGCGGAGGGAGATCCTGGTGTTCCGCGGCCCCGCGGCCGGCGCCTCCCTCTTCCGGGTGGCCGAGGGGGGCCGGATCGAGCCCCGGGGCGGGCCCCTCACCCGGGCGCGGGGGAGGACGGGGGCCTTCCTCGACGCGGACCTCGACGGGCGGCTCGACCTCGTGGGGGACGACGTGTGGATCCTGGGGGAGGACGGGCGGCCCGCGGGGGGGACGGCCCCCGCGGAGGGGGCCGTCCCGGAGGACGCCCGCGGCATCGGGTTCGGGGACCTGGACGGGGACGGGGACCTCGACCGGCTCGTGGCCACCCCCGCCGGCGCCCGGGTCATCGCCACCGTGGCCCCCGCGGAGAACCACTGGCTGGCCCTGGACCTCATCGGGCGGGAAGCCCTCCAGCCCGCGGCCTGGGCCGCCATGGTGGGGCCGGGCCAGGAGGTGGAGCTCCGGGCGGGCCGTCTCTGGCAGCCGCTCCGGGCCCGCCTCGCCACGGGGTTCCTCTCCACGATCGAGCGTCCGGTCCGCTTCGGCCTGGGACACCACCGGAAGGCGGACGTGGTGCGGTTGATCTGGCCGGATCGGGTGCTCCAGGTGGAGGCGGAGATCCCCGCGGACCAGGTGAAGAGGATCGAGGAGGTGAACCGGAAGCCCGACTCCTGCCCGATGCTCTTCGTCTGGGACGGGAAGGACTTCCGGTTCGTCACCGACTTCCTGGGGGTGGGGGGGGTGGGGTTCTTCGTGGCCCCGGGGGTGTACGGGGCCTCCGATCCCGACGAGTACGTGAAGATCGGGGACTGGCCGGAGCCCGTCGGCGGGAACCTCCTGGTGCGGGTCCACGAGCCTCTGGAGGAGATCGCCTACCTGGATCGGCTCACCCTCCTGGCCGTGGATCACCCGCCGGGCTACGAGGTCTATCCCAGCGAGAGGTTCGTGGGGGATCCCGCGCTCTTCCCCGAGCCCAGGATCTACGCCGCGCCCCGGAGGATCCTCCCGCGCGCCGCCCGGGACGGGAACGGGAACGACATCCTCTCCCGGATCACGAAGGTGGACCGGATCTACGCCCCGGTGAAGGCGGACCGGCGGTTCACGGGGCTCGCCGAGGAACACATCACGGTCCTCGACTTCACGGGCCGGGTGCCGGAGGTCCCGGAGGGGAGTCGGCTCGTCCTCTTCATCGACGGGTGGATCGAGTACGGCTACTCCCACACGTGGTACGCGGCGGGGCAGGCGGGGCTCGAGGGCCGGATGCCGGTGCTCGAGGTCCTCGAGCCGGACGGGACCTGGAGGACGGCGGTGTCCAACACGGGGGTGCCGGCGGGCCTCCCCAAGGGGATGACCCTCGACGTGACGGGCATCGTCACGCGGGAGCGACCGGTCTTCCGCCTCCGCACGAACCTCGAGGTGTTCTGGGACCGCATCTTCCTGGGGGTCGACGGGGGGCCGGGAACGGTGAGGATCACGCGACTCCTCCCCCGCACCGCCCGGCTCAGGGACGTGGGATACCCCCGCGAGTACTCCCCGGACGGCCGCCTCCCCCTCATCTACGACTACGCGGTCATGGACCCGGGCTACCCCTACAAGAACATGACCGGGAGCTACACCCGGTTCGGGGACGTGCTCCCCCTGCTCGTGCGGTCCGACGACCGGTACGTGATCATGGGAAGGGGGGAGGAGATCGCCCTCGAGTTCCCCGTCTCCGGGCTGCCCGCGCTCCCCGAGGGCTGGTCCCGCACCTTCATCCTGCACGCGGTGGGCTGGTGCAAGGACATGGATCCCTACACCGCCTACCCGGACACGGTGGAGCCCCTGCCGTTCCGGGGGATGTCGGGGTACCCGCCGCCGGAGGGCGAGCACTACCCGGACACTCCCGAGCACCGGGCCTACCGGGCGAGGTGGCAGACCCGCCGTGTGTACGGCCGGTGAGGAATCGGGCGGAACGGGAAACCTTCCGGTCCCCGGGGACGTTCCCACGGGTGATGACGCGGATTCCCCGGACCCTCCCCGTACTCCTGGCGGCGGCGCTTCTCGCCGCGGGGGCCCGAGCCGGCCGGCCGAAGGGACCCGAGGCTCCGGGCCGGGAGGCGATCGACCGGGCCATCGACCGGGGGGCGGCCTGGCTCGAGGCGGCGCAGAAGCCCGACGGATCGTGGAAACGGGATCTCGGAACCACCTCCCTCGCCGCGCTCGCCCTCTTCCACTCCGGTGCGAAGCCCGGGGAGCGGGTCCTGCGGAAGGCGGTGTCGGCCCTTCACCTCCGTCTCGGGCGGCCCGACACCTACGGAGCCTCCACCGCCGTCATGGCGCTGGCCACCCTGGACCCCGTGAAGTACCGGGCGTCGATCACCCGGCTCGTGCGCCTCCTCGAGCGCGCCCAGTGCCGGAACGGGCAGTGGTCCTACCGGCTGCGGGCGGGGGGCCGGGCGGGGGACAACTCGAACACGCAGTTCGCCCTCCTCGCCCTGTGGTACGCCCGCCGGGCCGGGGTGAAGGTGGACCGGGCGGTCTTCGCGCGGTCCCTCACCTTCTTCGAGAGGACGCAGAGCGAGGCGGACGGGGGCTGGGGCTACTCGGAGAAGGAGCGCGCGCGCTCCTACGGCTCGATGACGGCCACGGGCCTGGCGGTGCTCGTCATCGCCAAGGGAGGAGCCCGGGGCCTGAACCTCGCGGATCCGCGCGTCCGGCGGGGGATGAGGCTGAAGAGGGCCGCGGCGTGGATCGCGGACCACTTCTCGGTGCAGAGGAACCCAAAGGCCAACTTCAAGCTCGGGGCCGGGATGCGGGGCACCCGGAAGGACGTGAAGGACTCCTTCTGGAAGCACTACTGGCTCTGGTCCCTGGAGCGGGCCGCGACGCTCGCGGGCCGGGAGCGGTTCGGGAAGCACGACTGGTACGCGGAGGGGGCCCGCCACCTGCTCGAGACCCAGAGGGACGACGGGTCCTGGGTGGGATCGGAGGCGCCCCATCTGGCCACCTCCTTCGCCCTCCTCTTCCTCACCCGGTCGACCCGCCGGGCGGTGCTCACCGAGAAGGAGCGGCGGAAGCCCCTCACCACCCCGTCCCCGCGGTAGCCCGCCTTCTCTCATCCTGGGTACGGCGACGGCGCCGAGCCGCTTCCGGGAGAGGGCTTCCCCCGGAGCGCGGGGTCCGCGGTCCCCTCCCGGGGCTCCCCTCGGGAGGAGATCGCCGGCCCGGGCCCACGGCCCGGCGCCGCCCCGCCCGGGGCCGGGAGGTCCGGCGGGGCCGGGCGTTCGGATGAGGCATGCGGGGCGGGGGTCGGGGAGGTAGAATCCCCGAAACCCGGGCCTCGATCCCGGGGTAGGGAACCCTGGCATGACCGGCCGAACGATCCTCCCGATCCTGGTCCTTCTCGGCGCGGCCGCCGCCCCCGCGGCGGAGCCTCCCGCGGCGGGGCCCGGTACCGTGGTGGGCGGCGGGAAGGACGGGGCGGCGCTCTACTCGCTCCACCTCCCGCCCGGGAAGCGCGGGCGGGAGGCGCTCCCCGTGCTCGTGGTTCTGCACCCCTACGGGGCC
>JAOZQC010000341.1 GCA_029932425.1 Planctomycetota bacterium
CTCCGACCGGTTCTACGAGGAGCTGGGACCGGGCCGGGATCCCGAGGCGCCCGTGACGGAGCGACACGAGGACATCGCGGCCAGCCTGCAGGAGGCGCTGGAGGAGGTGGCTCTCCACATGCTCCGCCACCTCGCGGAGAGGACGGGGCTTCCGAACCTCTGCCTGGCCGGGGGCGTGGTGCAGAACTGGGTGCTCGGCGGCCGGCTCCGGACGGACGGGCCTTTCCGCCGCGTGCACACCGGCTTCGCCCCCGGCGACGAGGGCACCGCGCTGGGGGCGGCCCTCCACGTCTGGACGGCGGAGGCGGGGCCCGGGAAGGCCCCCGGCCCGGTGGCGAGCGCCCTGGGGCCCGCCTTCACCCCCGCCGAGATCGGCCGGGAGCTGGACCGGATCGGTCTGGCCGGCGCCCGGCCCCCCGACCCCGTGGCGGACGCCGCGGACCGGATCGCCGCCGGACGGCTGGTGGGCTGGTTCGAGGGGAGGATGGAGTTCGGTCCCCGCGCCCTGGGCCAGCGTTCCATCCTCGCGGATCCCACCAACGCCGCGGCCAAGGAGCGGCTGGTGGAGACGGTGAAGCCCCGGGCGCGGTATCACCCCTTCGGCATCGCGGTGGCGGACGGGGACCTCTCCCGGTACTTCACCGATACCCGGCCCGATCCGCACATGGCCTCCCACCGCGGCGTCCGGGAGGACCGCCGGGAGGCGCTCGCCCCGATCCTCCACACGGACGGCACGGCCCGGGTCCAGACCGTTCCCGCCGATCATCCGGGACGCCTGCCCGCCCTCCTCCGCGCCGTGGGCGCCCGGACCGGGCATCCCGTGCTCCTCAACACGTCCCTGAACCGACCCGGGCAGCCCCTCGCCCGGACGGCCTCGGACGCCGTGGAGGTGTTCTTCACGAGCGGGCTCGACGACCTGTACCTCGAGGGGATCCGCATCGAGAAGCCCGGGGTCCGCGACCCGGGGAGGAACTCATGACCCTGATCCTCGACGGCAGGGAGACGGCGAAGGAGGTCCGGCGCGAGGTGAAGGAGGGGGTCGCGGCGTTCCGCGGCCGGCACGGCCGCCCCCCGGGGCTCGCGGTGATCCTGGTGGGAGAGGATCCCGCGAGCCGGATCTACACGCGCAACAAGGCGAGGGCGGCCGCGAAGTGCGGCATGTTCGACGTCCTCCACCGGCTCCCGGACACCACCGGCGAGAGCGAGATCCTCGAGCTGATCTCCGCCCTGAACGCCGATCCCCGCATCGACGGGATCCTCGTCCAGCTTCCCCTCCCGGCGGCCGTGGACGCGCGCCGCATCCTCGCCGCGGTGGACCCCGCGAAGGACGCGGACGGCTTCCACCCCCTGAACCTGGGCCGCCTGGTCCTCGGCGAGGAGGGGCCCACTCCCTGCACCCCCCTGGGCATCCTCACCCTCCTCGACCGGTACGAGATCGACCTCGAGGGGATGGAGGCCGTGGTGCTCGGGCGGTCCAACATCGTCGGCAAGCCGATGGCCACCCTCCTCACCGCCCGGAACGCCACCGTCACGGTCTGCCATTCCCGGACCCGCGACCTGGGCTTCCACACCCGCCGGGCGGACCTCGTCGTCTCCGCCATGGGTCGCCCGGAGAGGATCACGGGCGACATGGTGAAGGAGGGCGTGGTGGCGGTGGACGTGGGGATCAACCGCCTCCCGGACGGCACCCTCGTCGGCGACTTCCACTTCGAGAGCGTGGCCCCGAAGGCCCGGGCCGTCACCCCCGTGCCGGGAGGCGTGGGTCCCATGACGATCGCCACCCTGCTCGCGAACGTCCTCCGGCTCGCCGGCTACCGCGTGCGCTCCAGCGAGTAGCGGGCGAGGCGCTCCAGGACGTCGCGGGCCGGACCTTCCGGCACGAACCGCAGGGACCGGATCGCCTCCTCCACCAGGGCGCCCGCCCGGCCCCGGGCGTAGGCCAGGGACCCGCTCTCGGTGAGGAGGACGCGGAGCTCGTCCCGGGCGCCGTGCTCCGCGTACCCCCGGATCAGACTCCGGAGCCGCTCCCGGGCGTCCGGCTCCGCCGTCCGCAGGAAGTGGATGACGGGAAGCGTCGCCTTTCCCTGGAGGGCGTCCGTCCCCAGGGACTTCCCCACCGACGCCTCGTCCCCGTCTAGGTCCAGGCAATCGTCCACGATCTGGAAGGCGGTCCCCAGGCGCATGCCGTAGTCCGCCAGGGCCCGGACGGCGTCCTCCCCGGCCTCCTGGTAGTCCGCCCCCACCCGCGCCGCCGCCGAGAAGAGGAAGGCGGTCTTCTTCTCGATGACGTCGAAGTAGACCTCCTCCTCGATGTCCAGGTTGCCGCTCTGGAGGATCTGCAGGATCTCGCCCTGGCACACGATGCCGGTGATCCAGGACAGGTAGCGGGAGGCCAGGGGGTTTCGGAGCCCCGCGGAGAGGGCGAAGGCGGACGAGAAGATGTAGTCGCCGAGGAGTATGGCGGTCTTGTTCCCCCAGCGGCGGTTCACGGTCTCGCTTCCCCGCCGCCGATCGGCGGAGTCCAACACGTCGTCGTGGACGAGGGTCGCGGTATGGATCAGCTCCACCACGGCCCCGAGCTTGTGGTGCACGTCGCCCACGGGACCGAAGCACCGGCCGGCGAGGAGACAGAGCGCGGGGCGGAGCCTCTTTCCCCGAAACCTCCCCACCTGCTCGAGCAGGGGGCGCACCGCGGGCGAGGGCGGCCGGAGGATCTCGTCCATCACCGCCTCCACCGCCTCCAGATCCGCCCGCACCGGTTCCAGGATCCCGCTCAGGGCGTCTCGGGCCGGGGAAGAAGGGGTTTCCGTGGTCATGCCGGCGACTCCGGCGCCTTCCGCCCGGGCCCGCCCCGCCCGATCCCGGTCCGCGCCCGCCTCATGGGTTCACGGTGAGCACCGGGCACGGGGCTCCCCGGACGAGACCTTCCGCGGTGCTTCCGTAGAGGAGGTGGTTCAGCCCCGTCTTGCCCTGGCGCCCGATGACGATGAGGTCCGCGCCGATCTCCTCCGCCACCTCCCCCACCGCCATCACCGGAATCCCCTCCACCGTCCGCACGGAGACGGAGAGATCCCCGGCCGGGACCCCGTCGAGAAGCGCCTCCAGCTCCCTCTCCGCCTGGCGGCGCATCTCCTCCCGGGCCTCCTCCGGGGGGAGCTGGTGGATGTGGTAGATGTTGGAGACGATCCGGGTGTCCAGGACGTGCAGCAGGACGATCTCCGATCCGAAGACGCCGGCGAGTTCCAGGGCGTACCGGAACGCCTTCTCGGCCGCGTCGCTGAAATCGGTGGGGACGAGGATCCGCTTCATGACGAGGCCGCTCATGGGACGAAGGATACGGGGAGCGGGGTCGCCGGGCAAGGATGGGACGCCGGACAAGGTGAGGGGGGCCGGCCGCGCGGCCGGCCCCCGTCTGAGGTAGGAATGAGGGCTTGTGAGAGGCTTGGGCAGAGCCCCTCGTTTCAGGGCGCCCCTCCCCACGCAACTGGTATGCCACCCACCAGGGCGATCGTCCCAAGTGCCTGGGGGAAAGAGGATTCGGAAAAACGGCGGGGTCCGGAGGATCCGCGGAACGGCGGGGACCGGCGCGGAACTGTCAGGCTTCGCTTACGTCCTCGGGGAGAGACTGATAAGAGTCCTTTCCACCCCGGCGGCGCACGAAGCCCTCCGCCCCGCTGCGGATCGACAGCACCGGGCACCCCGCCTTGCGCAGGACGCGCTCCGTCGTGGAGCCCAGGAGCGCCTGGGCGATGCCCCCCCGGCCGTGCGTGGAGATGACCAGGAGATCCACCTCCTCGCGCTCCAGCACGGAGACGATCTCCGCGGAGGGCACGCCGGTGGTCACGAGAACCCGGAAGCGGATGTCCTCTCCCACCGTCTCCCTCACCTGGGCCTCGAGGCGGCGCGCCATCCGGGCCTCCAGCTCCTGGTAGTACTCCCGGACGGGCTTCTGGAACGGCCAGAAGTCGCTGTAGAGCAGGGAGTGGTCCATGAACTTCTCCACCACGTGGAGGACCAGGAGCTCCGCCCGGGCCCACCGGGCGATGGCCGCCGCGTGGCGGAAGGCCTCGTCCGCGTGCCGGGAGAAATCGGTGGGGACGAGGATGCGCCTCAGGCGGACTTCGAGATCCATGGGCTCAAGGTTACCGCGGGCGGGCCTCCCGCGCAACGTGCGGGGCGCGGGGGGGAACGGGCCGCCTCACGACCCCCTCCCCCCCTCCCCGTCCTTCGGGCGCCGGAGGCCGAACTTCTCGATCCGGTAGCGGATCTGGTCCCGGTTCAACCCCAGCAGTCGCGCCGCCCGGGTCTGGTTCCCCCCCGAGCGACCGAGCGCCTGCTTCACGAGATCGCGCTCCAGCTCCTCGAGCACCAGACCCCCGGGGGGCAGCTTGAACACGCTCTCCCCGGTCTCCCGGGTGGTCCCGCCC
>JAOZQC010000342.1 GCA_029932425.1 Planctomycetota bacterium
CAACTGTTTCTGGAGACGCTGGGTGAGCTGGTTCGGACGGCGGAGCTCGTGGGGATCCTGGCCCTCATGCAGCTCGTGCAGGGGCAGGGGGAGCTCCTGGCCTCGGCGCACCGGGGACGCGAGAGGGTGGTCCTCCCCACCGCGGCGGCGCTCGCCACCCGGGCCGGCCTGGCTCTCTCGGGCCTGGCGGCCGTGGCCGCGGGCGCCTCCGTGACGACCTTCGCCCTGCTGGCCCTGGCCTGGGCGGTGCCGGGCGCGATCGTGCTCCGCCTGCGGCTGCCGTTCCCCGCGTCGCGCCCCCGCCTCCTCCCCCGGATCCCGGCGCTCCTGAACATCCTCCGCCGGGCGCTGCCGATCGGTCTGGGCGTCCTCTTCTGGACGGTCTACTTCCGCATGGACATGGTCGTTCTCGGCTGGCTCCGGGGGGAGGTGGAGGTGGGGCGGTACGCCGCCCCCTTCCGCCTGGTGGAGGCGATCCTCTTCCTGCCCGCCCCGTTCCTCGTGTCGACCCTGCCCCTCCTCGCCCGGCGGCCCCCCGGCGATGCGGAGGCGCGGTCGATCTTCCTCCAGACGCAGCGCATCCTGGGGATCCTCGGGGGGCTCTTCGCCGCCGTCCTCGTCGCGGAGGCGTCCGGGGTGCTCCGGGCGCTCTTCGGGTCCGGGTTCCCGGCCTCGGCTCCCGGCCTCGTCTGCCTCGCCCTGACGATCCCCGCCTCCTTCGCCGCCGCTCCCGCCCTGAACCTCCTCATCGCCGAGGACCGCGAGCGCGACTACGCCCGGCTGATGGCCGCGGGCGCCGCCGGGAACCTCCTCCTGGATCTCCTGCTCGTCCCCCCGCTGGGAGCCTTCGGGGCGGCCCTGGCCACCGCGGCCACGGAGATGCTGGTCCTGGCTCTCGCCCTCCGCCGGGCGCGGGTGCCGGGCACCGTCCCCCTCCTCCTCGCCGTGTCCGCGCCCTGGCTCATCCTCACCGCCTTCCTCCTGGCGGCCGGGGCCGCCGGCCTCGCCCCGGGCTTTCGCCTCGCCGGCGGGGTCCTGGTGGTATACCCCCTCTCGGCCCTCGCCACCGGCGCCCTGCGCCGGGGCGACGCCGGTTTCGTCCTGCGCGTGCTCGGAATCGCGCGGAGGTGAAGGAGTGCGGCTCTTCTTCCTCGCCCAGCAGCTGGACGCGATCACGAGCGGCCTGGGGACCTACGCCCGGGCGCTCGTGGAGGGCCTCCTGGAGGAGGGGCACGAGATCACCCTGGCGGTGCCCCGGGGAGGGGCCGAACCGCGCCCCGGTCTCACGGTCCGGCCCCTCGACGCCGGTCCCGCCACCGTGACCCCCCTCTCCCGACCGGGGCTCGCCCGCGCGTTCCGGCGGGCGCTCGCGGACGGAGGGAAGGGGCATGATCTCGTCCACTTCCTGGATGCCCGGGAGGCGGGTCTCGCGGCCCGGCGCCGTCCGGGCGAACCGGTCCGGGTGGGGACCGTCCACGACACCTACGCCCTCGACTGGTGCGCCCCCGGGTACCCCCGGAGGATCCACGAGGACCGCCTCCTCCGGGGGATCTACTACGCGTGGCTCCGGCGGTTCGAGCGCCGCGCCTACCGGCGCCTCGATCTCCTCCTCGCGAACAGCGCCCACGTGAGGGACCGGGTGCTGCGCGGCTACGGCCCGGCCCCCGAGCGGGTCCGGGTGGTCCGCCTGGGCCTGCCCGAGGCTCCCCCGGCGGCCGCCGTCCCCCTGGAGGGCGATCCCGCCGTGCTGTTCGTGGGCGCGAACTACCAGCGCAAGGGGCTCCCCGTCCTCCTCTCCGCCGTGGCCCGGGCGAGCCGGGAACGCCCCGGAATCCGCCTCCACGTGGTGGGGGGCGATCCGCGGGAAGCGCTCTTCCGGCGACGCGCCGCGGAGAGCGGCCTGGGAGAGAGGGCGATCTTCCACGGCCGGGTGCCGAACGAGCGGGTCCGGGCCTTCATGGCCGGCGCCGACCTGCTGGCGGTCCCCTCCCTGGTGGAGGCGCTCGGGCTCGCCTACTTCGAGGCCCTCCAGGCGGGCATCCCGGTGATCGCCACCCGCGCGGGAGGCACCCCGGAGTACCTCGAGGACGGGGTCTCGGCGATCCTCGTGCCTCCCGGCGACGTGGAGGCGCTGGCCCGCGCGCTCCTCGAGCTCGGCGGGAAGGAGGAGCTCCGGAACCGGCTCGTGCGGGGGGGGCGGGCGGCGGCCCGGGCCCTCTCGGTTCCGGCCATGGTCTCCGCCACGCTGGAGGCCTACCGGGAGGCCCTCGGCGGCCGCTGACGCCGCGGGCCCCTCCCCCGGAGAAGCGGCTCCACCGCGGAGAGGAACCGCTCTCCGAGGGCGCGGTCCGAGAACCGTTCGTCGAAGAGCCGGGCGCCCTCCTCCGCCAGCCGGCGCCGGAGCGCGGGGTCGTCCCGGAGCCGCCGGATCGCGGCCGCCAGGGCCTCCGGATCGCCGGGGGGCACGAGGAGGGCGTTCTCCCCGTCGGTGAACGCCTCGCGCATGGCGGGGGTGTCGGCGGACACCAGGGGCCTGCCCACGGAGAGGGTGTCGAAGGCCTTCGTGGGGATCACCCGCCCCGCCTTGCCCGAGGTGCCGAAGACGCCGAGGCACACGTGGGCGGCGGCGATCTCCCGGTGCAGCTCCCGGACCGGCCGGAAGGGCCGGAACTCGAGGTTCCGCACCCCGAGCGAGGCGGCCAGTCCCCGGATCTCCTGCTCCGTCTGCCCTCCCCCCACGATCACGAAGCAGACGCCGGGCTCGTCCTCGAGGAGCTTCGCCGCCCGGACCACCGTGGAGAGCCCGTGGAGCGGGATGAAGGTGCTGCACTGGAGCACCGTCATCGGACCCCGGGCGGGGGGCGGGGGAGTGCGGGGGAAGATCGCGGGGTCGGCGCCCACGAAGACGTGCGCCAGGCGCCGGAAGGGGATCCCGAACTCCCGGTGCAGGAAGCGGGCGTGGGTCCGGGTGTCGATCAGGCAGAGATCGGCGTTCCGGCAGACGGACTGCTCGAAGAGGCGGAGGAGTCGGGCCGGGAGCCCGCGCTCGCGAAGGTAGCGCCGGTCGCGCACCAGCGTGTCGTGGAGGGGGATGAAGACGTCGTAGACCACGGGCACTCCCGGGAAGAGGAGGCCCCGGAGGAAACGGAGGAGGTGGAGGTGGAAGTAGCCGGGGTGGCCCACCACGAAGAGGTCCGGAGGGGGCATCCGGAGGAGGCGGACCGAGAGGAGGACCCACGTGCGGGCGAGCCCCCCCAGGAACCGGAGCAGGCCGGGGAAGGTCCGGGCCGCCGCCGACCGCCCCGCGAAGCTCTCCGCCAGGGTCTCCCGGCACTCGCGGACCTCCACCCCCACGGAGCGCAGGGCCCGGATCAGGTTGTTGTTGCGGGGGTAGACGGGGCGGCGGGAGTAGATGCCGAACCAGCAGATCCTCATGGGGATCTCACCGCTCGTCTTCGCTCCGGTCGAAGCGGAGCTGCGCGATCTGCTCCGAGATGAGAGCCAGGGCGAACAGGATGACCGCCTGCACGATGAGGAGCATGGACATGTTCGTGAAACGGTGCTGGGTGAGGAAGGTGTAGACGTACCAGCCGAGTCCCAGAAGGACGGAGATCAGGCTCACCGGGAAGAAGACGCGGAAGGGCGAGAAGAAAGTGGCGATGCGGACGATGATGTAGAAGAAGCGCGTCCCGTCCCGGAAGACGCGGATCCGGGATCGTCCCGCGCGGGGAGCGGCCCGGATCGGCTCGTAGAGGACGCTGTGCCCGGTGCGCAGGAACGCCATGGTGAGCGTGGTGGGATAGGAGAAGGTGTTGGGCAGCAGGTAGAGGAACCGCCGCGCCACGTCCGCGCGCATCGCCCGGAACCCCGAGGTGAGATCGGGGATGCGGTGGCCCGTGACGTAGGAGGCGAACCGGTTGTAGGCGGCATTGGCGAGGTTCTTCAGGAAGCCGGTGCCCCGGCCCAGCGTCCGGGCTCCCACCACCATGTCGTAGCGTTCGAGCCCGTCCACGAGGCGGAGCACGTCCTCCGGGTCGTGCTGGCCGTCGGCGTCCATGAGGACCCAGATCTCCCCCCGGGCCGCCCGCATCCCCGACTTCACGGCGGCCCCGTTTCCCAGGTTCTCCGGGTGGCGCACCACCCGGGCGCCGTGGGTCACGGCCACCCGGGCGGTGTCGTCGCGGCTGCCGTCGTCCACCACGATGATCTCGGGCACCAGGCGGCCGCGCCGGCGGTCCAGGACCTCCTTCAGACGGTCGAGGAGGGGGCCGAGGGGCTCGGCCTCGTTCAGGGCGGGGATGATGACGCTGACCGTTCGCATGGCTGGCCCCGGGGGTTCGCCCCGGGGCTCCGTGGGGCGGGAGCGGACCCCGACCCGGTGACGCTCGTCCGGCAAGGGCAAGGCCTTGCCCTAGAGTATCT
>JAOZQC010000343.1 GCA_029932425.1 Planctomycetota bacterium
TGGGATCCCCCTCGCCGATCCGCCGGAGGATCTCCCGGGCCTTCTCCAGATCCCCCTCCTCCTGGAACTGGAGGGCCTTGAGAATCCGCTCGTCCGGCGCCCGGTCCCGGAGCGGCACTCCGCACTCGGAGCAGTACTTGTGCGTCTCGGGGTTCAACGTCCCGCATTGCCGGCAACGCATGGGATTCCCTCCCGGTTGGTGTTCCCCGAATCCATACCACGGCCGGGGGAAACGAAGCGTTCTTTTACCCAATCCCGCGACATTTTCCCCTGAAAGCCCGTCCGCCCGCGACGCGGGCGGCCGCCCGGGGAAACCCGGACGGGCCCGGTGGCGGCCGCGCGCCCGGGAGGGCGGCGCCTCGCCGGGCTCTTCTTCGCAACCCGTGTGCCTCCAGGCGTTTCCGGGACCCGAAGCCCCCCGGCCCGCGCGGGGAGGCGGGCTCCGCCGGCGCCCCGGCCCGGCAGGAGGCCGCGTTCCCGCCTCACCCCGGCTCGCTCCCCTCTCTCCGTTCCTTGGGAGAGGGTCCCGGGCCACGAGGCACCGCGTTTGCTCGGGACGCGGCGTTGCCTTCCGGTTTCCGAGCACGTGAGGGGACGACCATGAGCCCATCTTCCGCCGGACCGCGGGAGCTGCTCCTGGGTGACGAGGCGGTGGCGCTGGCCGCGATCCACGCGGGCATCTCCGGCGCGTTCGCCTACCCGGGGACGCCCTCCACGGAGATCCTCGAGTACATCCAGCGGCAGGCGGTGCCCGGCATCTCCGCCTGCTGGTCCACGAACGAGAAGGTGGCCTACGAGGAGGCGCTGGGCATGTCCTACGCGGGCCACCGGGCCCTCGTCTCCATGAAGCACGTGGGTCTGAACGTCGCCGCGGACCCCTTCATGAACTCGGGCATCACCGGCGTGAACGGGGGCCTCGTGCTGGCGGTGGCGGACGACCCCGGGATGCACTCCTCCCAGAACGAGCAGGACAGCCGGATCTACGCGCGCTTCGCCATGCTCCCCTGCCTCGAGCCCTGCGACCAGCAGATGGCCTACGACATGGTGCGCCAGGCCTTCGACATCTCCGAGCGCCTGGGCCTCCCCGTGATGGTCCGGCTCGTGACCCGGCTCGCCCACAGCCGGGCGGTGGTGGCGACGAAGGAACCGCGTCCCCCGGACCCCCGGCCTCCCGCCGAGGGCCGCGCCTGGATCCTTTTGCCCGTGAACGCCCGGGTCGGCTACCGGCGTCTCGTCGACCGCCAGGTGGAGGTGCGCGCGGCGGTGGCCGAGCTCGGCTGCAGCCGCCGGGAGGGGGCCCCGGGGAACGGCCTCGCCGTCATTGCGGCGGGCATCGCCTGGAACTACCTTCTCGAGTGCCACCTCGGCGGGGAGGAGCTACCGCCCTCCCTGCGGGTCTCGGGGTACCCCCTGTGCGAGGAGGGGATCGCCGGCATCCTCGCCGCCGCGGAGGAGGTGCTCGTCCTGGAGGACGGCTACCCGTTCATCGAGGAGACGATCCAGGGGTTTCCCCCCCGGGACCGGCCGAGGATCCGCGGAAGGCTCGACGGCACGCTGCCCCGGACCGGAGAGCTCACGCCCGACCTCGTGCGGGCCGCGCTGGAGAGGGCGGGGCACGAGGTCCGCGAGGTGGAGGGGCCGGTGGCCCCGCGTCCCCCCGTGCTCTGCTCCGGCTGCCCCCACGCGGACACCCTGGAGGCCCTGAACGCGGCCATGAGGGCCGTTCCCGGGGGGCGGGCGTTCTCGGACATCGGCTGCTACACCCTGGGCGCGCTGCCGCCCCTCGAGGCCATCCACACCTGCGTGGACATGGGGGCGTCGATCGGGATGGCCGTCGGCGCCGCCCGCGCCGGTCTCCGGCCCTCCCTCGCCGTGATCGGGGACTCCACGTTCATGCACTCGGGCATGACCCCCCTGGTGGACGCCGCCCGCGAGGACACTCCCGTCACGATCATCATCCTCGACAACTCCACGGTGGGCATGACCGGAGGGCAGCCCACCGCGGCCACCGGGGACGAGCTCCGCCGGGTGGTGGCGGGGCTCGGCGTGCCGGAGGAGCACCTCCGCACCGTGGTCCCCCTCCCGAAGAAGCGCGAGGAGATCACGCGCGTGCTCGTGGAGGAGATGAACCACCCCGGCGTCTCGGTGGTCATCGCGTCCCGCACCTGCGTGCAGGAGGCCAAGAGGCGCGCGCGGCGCGGCCGGAAGGAGGCAACCGCATGAAGTGCGACATCGTCCTCGCCGGCGTGGGGGGGCAGGGGATCCTCTCCATCGCCGCGATCCTCGACGCCGTGGCCCTGAAGCAGGACTTCTCCGTCAAGCAGGCCGAGGTTCACGGGATGGCCCAGCGGGGGGGCGCGGTGCAGAGCCACCTCCGCATCTCCGACCGGCCCATCGCCAGCGACCTCATCCCCCAGGGGGAGGCGGAGCTCATCCTCTCCGTGGAGCCCATGGAGGCCCTGCGCTACCTGCCCTGGCTCGCGGACGGGGGCACCGTCGTCTCCAGCGCCTCCCCCCTCGTGAACATCCCGAACTACCCCGGCATCGAGGAGATCCTGGCCACGATCCGGCGCATCCCCCGGCACGTGCTGGTGGACTCGCGCGTCCTGGCGAAGGAGGCCGGGAACACCCGGGCCGAGAACATGGTGATGCTGGGGGCCGCGAGTCCCTTCCTCCCGCTCTCCACGGACCTCCTGCGCGCGGAGGTCATCGCCGCCTTCGCCTCCCGGGGCGACCGGATCGCGGAGGCCAACGGCCGGGCCTTCGACCTCGGCCGGGAGGCCGCGCAGGGAGCCCGGTGCGGCCCTCGCGGGTGACTCAGGCCGTCCGCTCCCCGCCGGCCCTCTCCGCGAACGCCGCCACGTACCGGGCCACGGCGAGGTAGGCGCCGCCCGGCGGGGCGAAGCTCTCGAGCCTCCGGGCGAACCGGGCCAGGAACGGGTGCACGTGCTCCGCGAGGAGATCCTCCTCCGCCCGCCGAGCCACGGAGACCTGTTCCCGGTCCCCTTCCTGCCGGGCCCAGGCCTGCTTCAGGGCGAGCAGGCTCAGGAACTCGAACAGGATGGCGAAGTGATCGGGGGTGCCCGGGATGCCGGGGGAGAAGCCGAAGGCCCGGTAGAAGCCCGCGATGTCGCCCAGGATCGGCCCCTTGTCGGCGTAGCCGTCCTCCACGTAGTCGGACGCGGTCACGGGCACGGGACCCGCGGGCCCGAGCAGGCGGAAGGCCTCCTCCACCACCGCCTCGTCCTCCGCGGCCAGCAGGGGATCGAGGCTCTCCCCCTCTTCCCCCCCCGCCTCCCGGCCCAGCTCCCACAGCCGGACGCGGCGACCGGGTGCCGGGGGACCCAGCAGGAGGTGGAGGAAGCGGTACCGGCCCGCCCTCCGGAGGTCCCCGGTGAGCCCGCGATCCGCGCCGCTCACGGCGAGCTCCCCGGGAACACGAGGGGAACCCAGATCGACCGCATCTTCAGGGAGCCCCTCTGGTTCCTTCCCCCGTCCCAGACCGCCAGGGCGAAGAACGTGCTCCTCCCCGCCACGAGCGAGGCTCCGGGTCCCGCCGCCGGGTCCAGCGGGCGCGTGATCACCACGCTCCACCGGCCGTCCCGGTGCACGCCCTTGCCCGTGGACCTCTGCTCCGGGGCCGGGGAGAGCGTGCCGAAGCCCTCCGCCACCAGGTCCTCCACCGGGGAGGTGATCGTCCTCCGGGCCACCGGGTTCCCCACCGCCACGGGGGGCTCGTACAGGCCCCGGAGCCGCCGCCTCGCCTCCGGGTCCCTCACCGCCTCCGGCGGATAGTGGTCGATCGCCGCGTTCGGGTAGAGCGCGGCGACGCCGTGCGAGCCCCCCTCCACCCGGCGCTGCCAGGACGCGCGCCAGAAGCTGATGGAGACCGGCCGCCCCTCCTGCCCCATCCGGGAGTCGGGGATCCCCTCCCGGGTCCCGAGGACGGGGAACTGGATCGCGGCGGCGTCGGTGGACCGGTCCACGTCCGTGAGGTCGTCGACCGCCGCGTCCGCCCAGGAGAGCCGGAAGGCGATGCGCCGGTCGTCCCGGAGCGCCCGGACCCGGACCGTCTCCACCCCTTTCCCGAGGAGCCGGGGCTCGGCCGTGTCCTGGAGGAGCAGGGGGACCACCACCTCCCGGGCCGCCCCCCACGCCGGCGAGAGGGGATCTTCCGCGGGGAGCGGTCCCGAGGCCCGCGCGACGAGAAGCTCCCGCGCCGGCAGGTCGGGCCCGCCGCCCCCGGAGCGGGGCCGGCCGCAGCCGGCGGCCGCCAGGACCGCGCCCAGGAGAACCGTGAAACGAACGAGGCTCATGCTACCCTCCGTCTGGCCCGCCTTCCTCCCCGGCCCGCGCGGGCGACGCGGGGTCAGGTCACGTTGAGCCGCGGAACCCCCGTCCGGGGATCCCGGGCGGT
>JAOZQC010000344.1:0-1963 GCA_029932425.1 Planctomycetota bacterium
AGGGAGAGGACCGCCTGGCGGCGGACCGCGGTGTCCCGATCGCCCAGGGCCCGGAGGAGGACGGGAAGCGCCGCGCGCGAGCGGATCATGCCCAGCGCGGCGGCGGCGTAGGCGCGGAGGACGTCGTCCTTCTCCCGGCGGGGTCCCTCCCGGGCCACGATCCGGGACAGGTTCGGGACCACGATCTCGTCCCCGAGCAGCCCGAGGGCCAGGTGGGCGCAGGCGGGCACGTCCCTCTGCGGTTCCCGGCCCCGCGCGAGGGAGAAGAGGCCGGGGATCGCTCCGGAGTCCCCCAGGAAGCCCAGGCCGAGGACGGCGAACGCGCGGGTCCGCGTCCTCACCTTGGGATCGGCGGCCACGGAGAGCAGGAACGGGCGCACGGTCCCGCGCTCCGCGCCGATCATGCCCAGCGCCAGGGCGGCGGACTCCGAGACCGAGGAGTGGGCGCGCTTCGCCCGCACGAGGCGGATGAGGAGGGGGATCGCCTTCTCGTCCCCCGCCTTGCCCAGCGCCAGGATCGCCCCCGTGGACACGTCCTCGTCCCGGTCCAGGGCGGCCTTCCGGAGCACCTCGAGGATCGACCCGCGGGTGAGCTCCCTCCGGGTCCCGGTGCGGTTGCGCGCTCCGGCGCCCCGGAAGAAGCCGGGGGTGCGGACGTCGGTTTCCGACCCCGCCCGCTTCTCCTGCAGGGCTCGAAGGCCGAGGACCCGCTCCCGGTTCAGGAGCCACCAGTACGACCAGTGCGACAGGGACCGGCTCGCGCCCGCCCCGGGGGCGCGCCCGGGGACGTTGCCGCCGGGGATCACCCCGGGGGCGGGGGGGGTCCCCGGCCGGGAGGGCGGCGTGAGGGTGGGACCGGGGATTCCCCGGGGCGGGGGGGTGACGGCGCCGCCCGGCCCCGGCGGGGGGTCCCGGGGAGACCGGGCGGGAGGCGGGCGCAGGGCGGGCCCGCGCCACATGCCCCCGTGGGCGAGGGCCGGAGACGGGGTGAGCGCGAGGAAGAGGAAGAGAAGGAGTCCGGGGATCAGGGAGGTCCGCATGGTCGCTCCACTCGTCTCGGGGGGTGGGGCCCGGGCCCCATGATAACCGCTTCCGGCCCGGCGCGGCCCGGGTTCGGAAAGAAAAGACGGGATCCCGGATCGCGTCGCTCCGGGACGCGGGCCGGGTGGCGCCGGAACTCCGCGGAGCCGAGCGCGGACCGCGGCCGGCGGGGGAGGATCCGCCTCCCCCGGCGAAGAGAGGAAAGCGCGGGCGTGCCCCCTAGCCGGGCCAGGCCTTCCGGAGCCTCCGCGCGCGCCGCCGATCCGCCGGGCCGCCCGGCGCACCGCCCCGCTTGGTGGCGGTCCCCACGATCGCCCCGTCCGCCCTCCGGCAGTGCTCCCGCGCGTTCGCGGGCGTGACCCCGCTGGCCGCGAGCACCGGGAGGCCGGGCACCGCTTCCTTCACCTCGGCGAGGAGCGCGGGCTCCACGGGAGCCCCCGTGGCGTTTCCGGTGACGAGGAGGGCGTCGGCGAGGCCTCGGTCCGCGGCGTCCCGGGCCGCCCGGGCGGGGGCCGGGGGCACCGGAGAGGCGGCGTGCTTGACGAGAACGTCGGCCAGGATCAGGGTATCCGCGAAGAGCCGGGCCCGATGGCGCAGGGTCTCGTGGGCCCGTCCCTCGATCATCCCCTGGTCCGTGACCATGACCCCGGTGTGGACGTTCACGCGGAGGAAGCGGCCGCCGCAGGCCGCGGCCACCGCCAGCGCCGCCGCCGCGTCGTTGCGCAGGACGTTCACCCCCACGGGGAGGGCGACGGCGTCCGCGACCCGGAGCGTGACGCGGGCCAGGGCCGCCACCGTCTCCGGTCCCACGGCCCCGGGGAGGAAGGGTGCGTCCCCGTAGTTCTCCACGAGGAGTCCGTCGTACCCCTCCCCCGCGTAGAGGCGCGCGTCCGCGAGCGCCCGGCGCTCCACGGCCGCGAGA
>JAOZQC010000344.1:1973-4407 GCA_029932425.1 Planctomycetota bacterium
CGGAGGACCGGGGGGCGCCGGGAAGCGGCAGGAGATGGATCACGCCGATGAGCGGCTTCCCGTCGCCGAACACGTCGCGAACGGTGGTCACGGGAGGAATCTAACCGACGGCCGGGTCCCCGGCCAGCCCTCCCGCGGCCACCGCCTCCGGCATCGGCGCGTGACATCCGCCCGCGACTGCCGCAGAATGAGCCCTCCGGCCGGGGTTCCCGCGCGGAGGTAGAAGGACATGAGGGACAAGGCTTTCTTCCAGCTCATCGCGTTCATCTCGTTCGTCACGGGGATCGTCTTCCTGTTCGACCGGGATCCCGACCGGTGGGAGAAGGTGGGGATCTGCGGCGCCGTGTTCGCTCTCGCCACCGTCGTCTCCCTCGCCGCGGGGCGCCGGCGCGGGGACGCCGCGGATGCCTGACGTCCGGAGGACCGCCCTCCTCCTCGCCTTCCTCCTGGCGGGATGCGCCGGGACCCCCGCTCCCGCCCCGACTCCCGGCCGGGGGGTCCTCGTGACGCCGCTCGAGAAGGGACGTCTCTTCGGAGGGCGGGCGGAGTACGTGGTGGACGCCCCCCTCGCCCGGGTCCGGGCCGTGCTCACGGACTTCGCCCACCAGGCGGAGTTCCGTCCCTCGGTGATCGAATCGGAGTCCCTGGCGCACGCGGAGGACGGCGGGATCGTGCGCTTCCGGATCTCGGGCCTGGCCGGCCTGAACCCGGATGTGGTCTGCCGCTGGCGGGAGGAGCGGGAGGACGGCCGGGTCCTCATCCGCTACGAGATGATCCGCTCCACCTTCGCCCTCGGCGCCTTCCGGGGGAGCTTCCTCGCCGCGAGTCTCGGGGAGAGCGGGCGCACGCTCATCGTGCAGGAGGTGCTGGTGTCGGCCCTGGTGATGAACCGGGAGAAGTTCCTGGCCGACCTGGCGGTCGACGCGGAGGCCATCCGGCGACGCATCGAGACCGGGGCTGCGGGGGAGAGGTAGCCTGCATCCGGGCCCGGCCCTTCCCCCGGGTCGGATCCACGGTCATCGAGGCCGGCCATGCGCTCCGGAAGGGCCGCGACGGGGCCTCCGCCTTCCCTCTCCGCCCTCGGTGCGGGGGAGGGGCGGGGAGGGGAGACGCGCCGGGGGATGGAGAGGGCGCCTCCCGTCGAACCCGGCCGGTCCCGGAGCTCCCGTCTTCCCACCCGGGGAGTTCTCGGGAGACCCTGTACCACTGACCTTCCGCGTTTTCGCGCGGCACGCGGATCCGGCGGGAGCCGGCGCCGCCGGCGCTCACCGCCGGGCGGCGAGGAGGGGGTCGGCCGCGGGATGCGGCCGCTGGGGGAGGATCTCCCACCCCGGGCGGAGAAAGACAGCGCGGGCGTACCCGCCCTGTGGAGGGGAGGAGCGCGTCCGGCCTCCGACACCCCACCCGGGCGGGCGACACGCCCTCGCCCGCGCTCTCGTCCGAACGTGCGGTTCTCTCCCCGGGGCCGGCTCCCCGTCCTCGACCCGGGGAAGGTCGACGCCTCGTCCCGCCCCGCCCCTTCCGGCGGTCTCCCGCCGGGAGGACCGCGGGCCCCCCGGCCTCGAGGGAAGCCCCTTCTCGGATACGGCCCGGGGCCGCCGCCCGCCCGCCGGCCGGGGAACGCGGGCCGGGCTACCCCTCGCCGTCGTCCCCGATGGCCTCCACGGGGCAACCCTCCAGCGCATCCCGGCACTGCTCCTCTTCCTCGGGCGTCTCGGGCTGCTTCACCACGTAGGAGTAGCCTTCCTCCTCGCTCCGGGCGAAGTTGTCGGGAGCCATCTCCCGGCAGGCGTCGCAGTCGATGCACGACGCGTCCACGTAGTACTTGCCGGGAGCATTCTCGGGAACCTTGTCGGTGGGGTCCGGCATGGTGATCGACCTCGTCAGGGAGAGTCCGGGAACTCGGCGCGGCCCCCTCTCCGGGGGGAAAGGCCCGTGTGTAACGCAGGGGAATCCCGTTGCCAAGGAATCGTCCGTTTCCGGGCGGGGAAGGGCCGGAGGGGCTTCCCGCATTTTTTTTTCCGGTTTTTCTGTCAGGTTTCGCTCCGGAATCCCCTGTAGGGGATGGAGAGCAAGAAGTGGAAGGAACCCTCCTCCGGAGGGACCGTGGAGCCGAGGCGGGATTCCCGCCGGGGAGGTCCCTGGGAAAGGGGGGAATCGGGGGGGGGGCGGTCCCGGGGCCGGGGGGGCCGGGGGGGGGGGGCGCGCAGGCTCCCCCCCTCGTGGATTCCGGGTTCAGCAGCTCGTGAATGCTTCCGCCAGATCCTTCATGCCCTGCGGCCGCGCCCGGGGATCCCGGGCGAGCCCTTCCTCGATCGCTTCCGCCGTGCGCTCGGGAAGCCAGGGCGCCGCGGAACGGAGAGGCGGGGGGGTGGCGTTCCGGATCCGCTCCAGCAGGGCGGTGAGAGACCGTCCCGCGAAAGGAGGGTGTCCG
>JAOZQC010000013.1:0-5595 GCA_029932425.1 Planctomycetota bacterium
CCCGCCGGAGGATCTCGATCACCTCGGCGGCCCGGGTCTCCGCGAACCGGGCCATGTAGGCGATCTGGCTCCGGGACAGGTAGTACCGGACGCCCACCCCGTCGCCGCGCGGCCCGTGATCGTAGTCCATGACGTTGGCGTACCAGGGCTCCCGGTCCACGTCCCCCTTGGGGCCCTCCCCGAGGTCCCGGATCCCGTCCCGGGCCAGGCGCGCGTGCTCCCAGGCGTGCACGAGGCCGAAGTAGTGGCCCAGCTCGTGGGCCAGCGTCCGCATCCACGCGTTCTCCTGGCGGCCCAGGACCACGCCCATGCGGGCCCGGGTGGAGGTCACCTTCGTGAGCACCCGGCGCGGGCCGGAGGGCGGACGGTCCGCGAACCCCACGTTGGACTCGCCGCCGATTCCGCTCGTGTCGTCCACGGGATCCTTGATCTCGTACACGCAGAAGACGGTGAGGTAGCGGACCCCCTCCGTGACCTTGAGGGTCCGGAGATCCTCGGTGCCCACCTTCCGGGGACCGTTCCGGCGGGGCGCGGAGGCGTAGACCGCCTCCGTGTCCAGGGTCCCTCCCAGGATCTCGGAGACCTCGCGCTCGTGCACGTCGTAGACCCCGTGGAGGGTGAACTGGAGGCAGGGCGCGGGGTTCCCCGGCCCGTAGCGCGCCATCTCCGGGGCGGGGAACCGGTACGTCCGGTTCGCGATCTCGAGCTGGGCGAGGATCCACCGCCGGGGGGCGATCTGCTCCGCGGTGTGCTGGTCGGAGAAGATCCGCACCACGTTCACCGGCACGAGGAACCGGGCGCGGGGGTCGGGTTTCAGCGCCGCGGGCCAGGCGGAAGGGGCGCGGTAGTCCTGCGCCTTCACCATCTCCCCCGCCGGGGGCCGGGCGGAGGCCGTCTCCGCCGCCAGGAGGACGGCGAGGACGGCGGCCAGGGCGAAACCGGGGGTCCTTCGGGCTCCGGGCATGGCGGGCCTCCGGATCGGGGAGCGCAAGTCAGGCCTCGAGGTGTTCGGGTTCGATCCTCTTGACGATCTCCGCGATGAGGGCCACCCCGTAACCCGTTCCCCGGCCGTCGCGGAAGGCGGGGCCCGCGATGTCCAGATGGATCCAGGGGCGGTCCAGGTCCTCGATGTGGTTGTAGACGAACTGCCCCGCGCAGCTCGACGGGGCGTTCATCCGGTTCTTCACGGAGTTCCGCATGTCCGCCACCTTGCTCGCGAACTCCTTCTTGAAGAACTCCGGGATGAAGAGCAGCGGGTGGGTCAGGTCCCCGGTCCGCCGGCCCGCCCGGACGGCCAGCGCCTCGAGCCCGTTCCGGTTGGTGGCCACGCAGGAGACGATCTCGCCGCTGGTGATCAGCGCCGCCCCCGTGAGCGTGGCGGCGTCGATCACGAGGTCCGCCTTCAGGTTCCGGGCGGCGTAGGAGACGCCGTCCGCGAGGACGAGCCGGCCCTCGGCGTCCGTGTTGTTGATCTCCACCGTCTTGCCGGAGTGGAGTCGCAGGATGTCGTCGGGCCGGTAGCTCTCCGGGCCCACCGCGTTCTCGGCGAGGCAGAGCAGGGCGTAGATCCGGTCGGGGCTGCGCGTCCGGGCCAGGGTGAGGAACGCGCCGAGCACCGCGGCGGCCCCGCCCATGTCGCACTTCATGTTCGACATGTGTCCCTGGGTCTTGATGTTCAGCCCCCCCGTGTCGTAGATCATGCCCTTGCCCACCAGGGCCACCGTCCGGCGGGGCTTCCGCGCCGGGCGGTACTCGAGGACGGTGAGCCGCGGGGGGACCGTCGCCGCCCGGCCCACGGCGTGGAGGCCCCCGAGCTTCCTGGCCAGGAGGCGGTCACCCACGATGGAGGTGACCCGCACGCGCGGCAGGTCTTTCGCCGCCCGGCGGGCCTCCGCCTCCAGGTCCGCGGTCCGCATCTCCTGCGCCGGGGTGTCCACGAGCCGCGCCGCCAGCCGCACCGCCTCCACGGTGACGCCGGCCTCCGGCGCGGGGCGCACCTCCGTGCCGTCGGGCAGCGCGGCGGCCAGGGCCGCGCGCCGGGGCCCGCCGTTTCCGCCCGTGGAGGCCCGAAAGAGGGGGAAGCAGCGGGCCGCGGCCACCGCGGCCGCCAGGTGGTGCTCCGGCGCCTCGAGGCGGACCACCACCGCCGCCTTCCGCCCTCCCCCGAGGTTCACCTGCGAGAGACAGTGACGAATCGACTCCGCCCGGGTGGGGGAGTTGTGGCGGGCCACGCGGTCGGGGAGCGCGCCCACGAAGATCCGGCGCGGAGCGCCGGGGGGACCGTAGGTCCCCACCACGGCCCCGAGGTCCCCCGGCTTCACGTCTTCCGCGAGCCGATCGAGGGCGGGGGCCCAGGCGGCGGGGAGCACCTTCCGGTGCCAGCCCTCGGCGAGGGCGGCCTTCGGGGCCAGGACGACGAGGGTGTCCGCCCCGCGCAGGGCCGCGGACACCTTCCGGTTGAGCTGGATGTCGGTCACGTCGCGTCCTCCTTCCGGAATGTGGTGACGGGGATTGTACCCGCCGGTCGAGGGGATCGGGGCCGGCGATCGAGGGTAGAGTCCGCACCCGGGTTTTGCGCGGACTCCGGCGGGGGGCGAGGGTACCTTCTTCGGCAACTCGAAAAAGGAGGGGGCATGGACGCGGAACGGCGGAACCGCATCGCCCAGTGGGCGTTCGACACCCGGTCCATCCTGGGGCGTTTCCACCTGTGGCTCATGGACGTGGAGGAGCGCTGGGTGAAGGGGGAGGAGAGCGAGGATTTCTCCTTCGTGGGTCCCGCGCTGGAGAAGGGCTTCATCATGACGGCGGCGGTGACCGCTCTCGGCACCCGTCTCTACGGCCGGTACGGCGAGGGGAAAGATCTTCCCAAGGCGGAGATCAACCGCGTGAAGAAGGACGCCGACGCCGTCTCCGCCTACGCCATGAGCGAGGGGCTCTGGTACCTCACGCGCAACCTGCCGGAAAACCACGCGGTGATGGTGAGCCTGGGGGAGGGGCTCATGCCCAAGGCGGGGGAGACTCCGGAGATGGGCTCCAATCCCCAGCTCGGGTTCGGCCGGGTCTACGCCCGGCCCCAGGTGGCGAAGTTCCTGGACCGGCGCGTGAACCGGCTCCTGAACGAGCCCGGGTACGAGTGGGACGAGTTCTGGCGCGAGGTCCAGGCCGCGGGGATCACGATCTGGGGCTCGGCCATCGACACCCTGGAGAACACCTCCCGGTTCGCGAAGGGGGCGGATACGGGACCGCTGGCCGTCCTCCACCTGTTCGACCAGCCGCTCGCCGTCTCCCGGCCCTACGAGGGCTACATGGGCACCCTCGTCCTTCCCCGGGCGGTGGTGGCGGAGGCGGAGGCGCGCTCGGTGCTCATCAGCTATCTCACACCGCGACGGCTCGTGCTCGACGCGATCCGCCGGACCTGGCCCGGCGTCCGTCCGGAGAACGTCCACGTCTGGACCCTGGCGGGGAAGTCCCGCGAGCACCGGCTCGCGGACCTCTGGGGGGAGTGGCGCGGGTTGGGGGTCCACCTCGTGGAGGACGGCTGGGAACTCCCCGGCGGGGGCCGGGCGTTCACGGAGTCCGGCACCTACGCTCCCGCGTTCCTGGTGGGGCCGCACGAGATCGACGGAGAGACGCACGTCTTCCTGGTGGACGGCTACGCGGCCTCCGCGGAGGCCATCCAGGCCGCGAGCCTGGATCCCATCCTCGACTCGCACACCTCGATGTGCATCTTCTCCTCGAAGTTCAAGGTCTCCGCCGCGCGCGAACGCCACGTGATGCGGCTGGACCCCGCCGCTCCGGACCTGGGGAGGCGCCTGGAGGAGACGCTCGGGATGGAGGTGACCCCCGAGCAGGTGGAGGAATACCGGGCGATCCTCGTGAACGCCCGGGAGGCGGGGATGCCCCTGGAGCGTCCCGCGGTGACGGTGGACGACTTCTTCCCCAACAAGCGCTGGCGGGTGCTCGCGCTCATGGGCTACATGCTCCCGGATCCCTACTCCGGCGGCCCCGGGGTGGAGGAGGCGGGCGAGGGAGTCTACCGCGTCACCACGCGCGCCGCCACCCGGAGCGGAATCCTGGACGTGGTGCTCACCCTCCGGCTCATGGAGCCCCTGGAGCAGAGCCGCCTGGTCTTCTCCCCGCTCCTGCAGCGTTTCATCGCGGGGGCGGACTACCGGAACCGGGCGGTGAAGATCTCCGACTCGGGCCGGATCCGGAACGAGCTGCAGACCCTCGTCTCGGAGGCCCTGGAGCACCACGGGGAGAACGGAATCACGGTCCACTTCGACCGGATCGACGACGCCGTCCTTCCCCCGGAGCACCAGCGGCTCATCCGGGAGGTGCTCGAGTGGTACAAGGCGAACCACCCGATCTGGTTCCGGTGGCTCACGATCGCGTGAACCGGAGGCGGGTTCGTTCGTCCCCCTCGCGTACGAAAGACCCCGGGACGAACGCACACGGGCCCTCGGAGGCGGCGGTCGCTTCGCCGGGAGCCCCGGCTAAAGGAGAGTGATGTCCGACATCCACGTGGGTTTCTCCATCCAGCAGGCGGTGGCGCGTCCGGTCTCCCGGGTGTTCCGGGCGGTGGCCGACCCGGACGAGCTCTGCTCCTACTTCACCCTCACCGCGGACGGTCCGCTCGAGAAGGGCCGCACCGTGCACTGGTCCTGGGCCAGCGGGGGCGAGGAGGACGTGCTCGTGGAGGACGTGGTCCCCGACCGGAGCATCGTCTTCCGGTGGAGGGCCTACGAGGTGGAGGACGTGACGACCTGCTCTCTCGAGTTCCTCCCCGACGGCGAGGAGGCCACCGTCGTCAAGGTCACGGAGTACGGGTGGCGTCCCGTCCAGGAGAGCCTCGAGAGCTCCTACGAGCACGTGAACGGGTGGACCCACATGCTTCTCTGCCTGAAGGCGTGGCTCGAGCACGGCCTCGACCTCCGGGAGCCGGGACCGGGGACGGCCGATGCTCCGTGAGCTTCACCGCCCGGAGTGGGACCGCGTGGCGCCCCTCTACGCGGACTACCCCTGCCTGAGGGGAGCGGTGACCGCGGCCTTCTCGGAGGACGCGGAGTTCGGCGCCGTGCTCGTTCCGGATTCGGGGGCGGGCGCGGCCGCCGACCTGCATCTCGACTTCCACATCCTGGGCGGCGATCCGGAATCCCCGGAGGCGGAGGCGATCGTCCGCGCCCTGCCGGTGCCGTGCAGGATCCTCGTGCCCCGTGCCGACTGGGAACTCCCGCTCCGGCGCCTTCGACGCCCCGACCTGGGGAGCTACCGGCGCGTCGTCTTCGCCCCGGGAAGCTGGGACCGGGAGGAGCTGGGGGACCGGGCGGCGCGGTTGCCGCGGGGATACCGCCTCTTCCGCGTGGACGAGCGCAACGTGAGCCTCCTCGCGGCCCTGGACGACGCCTTCACGAAGAACTGGCCCTCCGCCGGGGTCTTCCTCGAAAGGGGGGTGGCCTTCGGCGTGGTCCGTGAGGGGCGGGTCGTCTCCGGAGCTTCCTCGTACACCCTGGGCGGCGGCCGGGTGGAGATCCACGTCCGGACCCACCCCAATCACCGGCGCCGCGGCCTGGCCCTGGCCGCCGCCTCCGCCCT
>JAOZQC010000013.1:5605-15993 GCA_029932425.1 Planctomycetota bacterium
GCGGCGACCGCGGCGTCCGCCGTCCTCGCCGAGAAGCTCGGCTTCACCGCCCCGGAACCCTACGAGGCGTTCTTCCTGGGGTGACCGCGGGCGGAGGACCGCCCCGCCTCATCGCGGCGCGGGCGGGCCGGCCCGGGAGGACCGGAGAGGCGGGGGAGCGGTGCCGGTCCGCGATGTCCCGGGAAGATGAAAAAGCCGTGCCGGTCATCGATGTCTCGTCTTCACCGCGTGTCGATGGCCCGGGAGGGGGGGACGCCCCGGTCCAGCTTGCCGTAGTCCAGCTCGCTGCCGTGGAGGCTGTGGGGGATCAGGTAGACGGCCAGCATCACCACGGTGGCGATCCCCACCGCGATCCGTCCCCGGCCCGGGTGCTTCCGGGGGCGCAGCCCGACCACCCCGCAGGCGGCCAGCCACGCCACCCACATGATGAGGGTCTTGTTGTCGGTGAGGTCGAACCCCAGGGGGAAGCCCGTCCAGAAGGCCCCGAAGGCGTACTTCTGGACCACGGGACCGAGAATCATCCCCCCCAGGGTGAGTCCCCCGAGGGTGACCCAGGCCAGGCGCCGGACCTCGTCCCGGCCGAGGAGCCCCGCCAGGCCCGCCCGGACCCCCACGAGCATGGAGAGGAACATGAGGAGGATGTGGGGGAGGAGGACGGCCGCCGGAACCGCGCCCTTGAAGCGGATCACCGGGTCCTCCCCGGGGTCCGCCGGCACCCGCCGCGCCTCGGACCCCCGGATCAGGCGCAGGTGGTAGACGAGCTTCCCCGCGGGGGGCTGGCTGGGGAGATCGGCTGCGAGCTTCCCGCCCTCCCGCCGGAGGGGCACCTCGGTGAGGGGGTCGCGGGTGCGGTAGCGCCGGAAGAGGAGGACCCCCGTCGCGCCGCCGCCCGGGTCGGGGATCCGCACCCGGGCGTCGCATCCCGTGGTCCCGCTGCGGATCAGGCGGTACCGGTAGGTCCGTCCCCCGAGCCGGAACGAGCCCCGGGCGGGATAGGTGGGGCCGGTCCGCCGCTGGTAGACGGCGGCCCCCGCCGTGATCAGGAAGGCCGCGACCCAGAGCAGGAGGGTTCGTCGCATGGGGGCATTCTATTCGGGGGCCGGAGCCCGGGTCACGGAGACCCGGGGGCGGCGGAGGCCCCCCGCCGCCCCGCGGGCCTCTCGGCTCGGCCCGCGTTCCCCGTCGGCGCGCCCGGCCTTCGCCGGACCTCGTCCCGGTGGCGAGAGGCTCCCGGTCCTCGACCCGCAAGCCGGCCCTCTCGCGGAAGACGGCCCGGCGCAGACCGCCGCCCCCGCCCGGGAAGGGCCCGGGGCCGGCGCCCGCGCACCGGACGAGGCAGACCCGCTCAGCGAGCCTGCTGCACCTCCACCCCCTTCTGCCGGGCGCGGCGCATGCGGTCGAAGGACCGGTAGTTCTTCTCCTGGATCGCCTCGTTGCTCCGGCGCAGGTTCCGGAGGAAGTCCGCCTGCTGCGCGCGGCGGTCCCCGCGGGTCCGGCGCGGGGCGGGAGGGGCCGCCTCGGGGCGGCCGAGCCACCGCTTCCCCCGGTAGAAGGCATACCGGGCGTCGCCGGACCGGGCGATCACCGTGGCCTTGCCGCGGATCCCGTCCGCCACCACGATGCCCCGGAGGTCGCTGTCTCCGCTGCGGAACTCCTGGTCCGCGCTGCCGATCACCTTCACGTGGACCCCCGCCGCGAAGCCTCCCGTGGTCCGGTCGATGACGTTCACCCGCACCCGGCCCGAGGCCGGATCCTCCTGGACCTCCAGCACGAGGGGGGTGACGAGCACGAGGCCGCTGGTGAAGAGGTCGTCCCCCCGGCAGATCACCAGGTAGGCCCCCTCCCCGGAGAGGTCGAGATCGATCACCTTCTTCCGGTCCCGGTAGTCGCGGCCGTCGCCGAGCCGGACCTCCTTCTCGGACTGGGGGGCGATCCCCGCCAGGTGGACCTTCGTGATCGTGCTCAGGTTCTTCTCCCGGAGGTAGAGCTTCATGAGGTCCACCCGGTACACCCGGAGCGAGGCCTCGGCCACGTTGCGGTAGCGGATCTCGATCTCCACCTTCTCCCCGGGCTTGACCCGCGTCACCTCGGGCATCGAGATGCTCTTCTTCTCGAAGTAGGCGATGGCCTCCTTCGCGTCGGGGTAGAGGTCCGCCACCTTGCGGTACCACTCGATCGCCTTCGCGGGCTTGCCCTCGGCGTGGTAGATCTGCCCCGCGATGTAGCGGGCGAGGTCCCGGTCCCGGCTCCGGCCCTCGGCCACGATCTCGGCCGCCGCCAGGGCCTCGTCGTACCGGCGCTGCCAGAACTCCCCCAGGGCGATCATGTACTCGAAGCCGCTCCGGAACTCACTCCTCGGGAACCGCTCGACGAACCCCCGGCACAGGGAGACCACCTTCTCGTACTGCTCGAGATCGAGCCACGCGTTGGCCTCGCTGAAGGCGGCGTCATCGGCCAGGGGATCCTTCGGGTAGAGCCGGAGGAAGCTCTCGAGGATCCCGATGGCCCGCTCGAGCATGTCGATCCGGTCCGGCGTCTTCGGGGGCGGCGCGCCCCGGGCGGCGGCCATCCTCCGCTCCTCCTTCGCCAGGTCCGCCGCCTTCGGAGCCACGCGGTAGAGCGCCTGGCTCAGGGCGAAGTACGAGGACCGCACCGCGGGGGTGTCGGGGTACTCCCGCCACAGGCCCTCCTGGTACTCCACCGAGCCCAGGAAGCGCCCCTCGTCCTCGAGCACCGCGCTCACGTTCGAGTCGTTGAGGAAGCTCGCGTCGATGGTGGCCTTGAAGACGAGCAGGGCGCGCTCGTACTCACCGATGTCCCGGTACGCGCGGCCCACGGCGAGGATGCGGTCGAACGGCACCTCGAGGTCGGGATACCGCTCCCGGAGGACCTCGAACACGTCCACGATCTTCCGGGCGTCGTAGAAGCCCTTCGAGGTGTAGATCCAGAGGAGCATGCGCGCCACGTTCCGCTCCTCGTATTCGTGCTTCTGCTCCCGGAGCTCCTCCAGGTGGCGGAGCGCCTCCGCGTAGCGCCCGTCCTCGAAGCAGAGCCGGCCCAGGGTGTAGCGCTCCTCGTGGTTCCTCCGGTAGGGGTCCTCGCTTTTCTCCCCGGGGGCGAGCACGACGATCTCCGCCGGCTTCCCCAGGCGGATCAGGCCGGGGCGGCGCGTGTCGCGGATCGTGGTGGGCAGCACCCGGTAGGTTCCCGTGGCGTAGCCCACCAGCTCGTACTCGTAGTCCCAGGGACGCTTCGAGGAGGGGAAGTAGAGAACGAGGCGGCCGTCCGCGAGCTCCCAGGCGCTCTGGGTGCCCTTCAGGGAGCCCGGCACGAACCGAAGGCCGGCGGGAATCGGCTCCTCGATCGCCAGGTCGCCCGGCGCCCACTTCTCGGAGAGGTCCACGCGGACCCGGACCCGCTGGCCGATCTCCACGTGGCTCACCTTGGACGTGCTCTTCACTCCGATCTCCCGGTTCCGGTAGGTGAGGGGGGCGTGGAGGTAGCGCCGGCTGCGGACGTAGGGGTATTGCAGCCGCTTCCCCTTCGGTTCCTCGATCTTCGGGGAGAAGCCGGTGAGGGTCGCGGACCAGGTGTACTCGCCGCGCCCCTCCATCCGGAACGCCACCACGTTCTCCCCCTCCTTCAGGCGCTCGGGAGGCACTCGGATCGTGATCACCGGTTCCGCGTCCCGGGCGGACACCGCCGCCAGCTCGGCTCCGTTCAGGAGCACCCGGAGCCGGTAGTCGGTGGCCGCGCGGCGGCCGCGGGCGAACCAGGCCGCGAGGGCGGCGACGGCGGGACCGTGGGCCGGGGCGGGGACGAAGCCCCCGGGGCCCCGCCGGTCGAGGAGGTATTCCGCGGCGGGCCGAATCCGGTCCGAATCCGGCAGGATCCGGATCAGGGCGAGGAGCGTGAGGGCCGTGGTCTCCAGCGGGCTCGTCCGGAGTGGGCCGCCGGCCGGGAACTCCGTCCAGGAGCAGAGCTTCCGGTCCCCGCGGGTCTCCTCCCGGGCCTTCCCGAGGAGCACGGTGAGGACCTCCTTCGCGATTTCCGGGCGGCCGAGGTTCGCGAAGACGAGGGCCGTGCGGGCGAGGGTCGCGGCTCCCAGGGAGTTGCGTTCCCGGTAGAGGCGGTTGGCGCGGGCGAAGTCCGCGTCCCCGCTCGTGGAAAGGGCGTGGAGGATGATCGCCCGGCCCCGGTAATCGTCCGACCGGAGGGAGCGGTAGGCGTTCTCGAGGTAGCGCTTCGCCCGGTCGAGCGTTCCGGAGTCGACCCCCAGCCCGAGCTTCCGGGCTCTCGCGAGCGCCCAGTACGTGGCGGCGGTGACGGACAGATCCGAGGGTCTCCGGGTACCCCGCCAGGCCCAGCCGCCGTCGCCGAGCTGCGTGGCCGTGAGCCCGCTCACCAGGGATCGCGCCCGGCGGAGGAGTCGCAGGCGATCCGCCTCGGGGAGGGCCGCCTCCCGCGCGGTATCGAGGACGGCCGCCACCGCGAGGAGATCGCTCCCGGGGTGGCCGTACCAGGGCGGGGCGACTCGCTTCGCGGGCTCCGCCCGGCGGAAGGGGCCGCGCAGGGCCAGGTCCACGAGAGCCCGCTCCACCCGCGCTCCGACCTCGATCGTGAGCCGCCGGGTGGTGTAGGGGCGGTCCCCGGGCAGGGTGAGGCCCGCGGCCGTGTCCCCGGTGGCCGTTCCTCCCGCATGGTCGGAGAATGAAAGCCCGTACGCCCGGACGGGCACGTCCCGGACCAGGAGATCCCGGCGCTTCCCCGAGGTCGCGGTGAGCCGGAACCGGAGCACGGGGTCCGCGGGGATCCGCACCGCCGGGAAGAGGGTCTCCGCGGTTCCCCCGGCGGGGGCTTCGATCTTCACCGAGTGCTTCGCCACCACCCGGGCGAAGGAAGGTCCTCCGAGCACCTCGAGGGTGAGGCCCGCGGGCGCGTTCCGGCCGGTGAGGTTGTGCAGGCGCGCGAGCACGCGGATCTCGTCGCCCTCGAGGAGGGAGGACGGCGTCTTCATCTCCGCGAAGAACTCCTTCTTCGTGAGCACCCGGCCCCGGGCCTCGCCCACGAGCGTCTCCGGGGTCACCCCCCGCGCGGTGAGACGCCAGAGGGTGGTGGTCTCCGGCAGGGGGACCTCCACCACGGCCTTGCCGTCCTTCCCCGTGACCACCACCGCCCGCCACCAGCCTGCGGCGGGAAGTTCGCGGCGCTCGCGCGGCGCCGCCTTTCCGCCGCCGCCCCGGGCGACGAGCTTCCGGTCCTCCTCCAGGGCCTTTCCCGCCTGGGCCTTGTCCGCGGGCGCCTTCCGCTTCGCGAGGGCGCGCCGCGCCCGGGCCCCGGCGAGGCCGGAGAAAGAGGGGGTGGCCGCCGGCCGGCCGCTCGGCCGCTCGCCCTTCTCCATCTCCGCGAGCTTCTGCCGGAGAGCGTTCAGCCGGGCCTCCTCGTCCTTGCGGCGCTGCCGCCGCGCCGCCTCCGCGAGGATCTCCCGGATCACGGGCCGCGTCTTGCCGTGGTAGGAGAAACCGCTGCTGCCCGCCGTCCGGAACTCCGTGTGGCGCCGCGCCCCGGCCTGGAAGTAGTCGAGGATCTTCGGGGTGCGGTCCGGGAACAGGGCGTAGAGCGCCTCGTTCACCAGGGCCAGGGAGAGCTCCGCCCGGACCGGCCGTCCGAGCTGGTCCGTGACCGTGATCTCCACCTTCCCCGGGCTCCCCGGAACGTAGGACTCGGCGAGGGGCCGGACGGAGACCCGGAGCTCCCGCCGCACGCGGAACTCCTTCTCCGCGGTGTAGAGCTTCCGGTCGTCCAGCAGGGCCACGGACACCCGGAAGTTCGGGAAGTGCTCGTGGCCCACCTGGAGGTTCACGTCGTTCATGCCCTTCGCCAGGCGCAGGATCCGGTGGGAGAGGATGGTCTCCCCGTCGAAGGTGAGCAGGGCGAGCCGCCCCTCCGCCAGTCGGGAGTGCAGCCGGACCCGCGCCTTTTCCCCGACCTCCAGGGTGTCGGTGTCGGAGAAGAAGCGCAGCTTCACGGCGTCCTCCTCCCCGGATACCGTGACCTTCCCCTCGGCGCTCACGGGCTGTCCGAACCGGTCTTCCCCCGCCACGCGCAGGAGGTAGCGGCCCCCCTCGTCCAGGCTCAGGCGGACGGCGGTCTCCCCGGTCCGCGGGTCCGTCTCCACCTCCTTCTCCAGGACGGTGACCTCCGCGGCCGGGCGCCGCGGCGCCCGGATCCAGGGGACCCCCGCGAGGACGGGATCCGCGGCGGGGACCTTCCGGCGAAGGACGAAGAGCCGGAGCTTCTTCCCCACCGGCTTCTTCCCGGGGAGGCGCGTGGCGATCCGCACGTCGAAGGGCTCTCCCGCGAGAACCAGGTCGCGACTCGGCGTGACGGTGATGCCGAACCCCAGCCGGGCGAGCATCACGCGGTGCTCCGCGCGCACTTCCTCGCCGGGCAGGGAGGCCCGGAAGACGAGGAGCGTGCCGGGCGTCCGGCCGGTGGTGTCGAAGGGGATCGAGAGGCGGCCCCGATCGTCCGTCTTCTCCTCCACGATCCGTCCGTCGGGGAGGACCACCCGGATCGTCCGATCCGCCAGGGGTTCGCCCCAGTAGTACTCGGCGGTGACGGTGAGCTTCACCGTCTCGCCCCGGAAGCAGACCTCCCGGTCCGCGGCGAGACGGAGCCTCATCTTCTCCAGCACGAAGGACTCCACCCGGAACGAGGCGCTCCAGGCGACCTTGGGGTTCTCCTTTTCCCGGGCCACGACCCGGTAGGTGCCGGGCGGGGCCTGGGGGCCGAGGGGAGCCTCTGCGGAGAGGGTCCCGAACTCCGAGAGGCCCCGCTCCTCCCGCCAGATCATCCGTCCCCGGGAGTCGATGACCTCCACCTCGTAGACCTTGCCCTCGGGGACCGTGTAGGAACCGCCGGACACGTCCCGGAGGATCCCCCGGATCCCCACCTCCTGGCCGGGCAGGTAGGCCGGGCGGTCCGTGTAGAGGTAGCCGCGGGGCACGAGGCCCGTGCTCCGCCGGAGCCCCGCCAGGCCCACCACGTTCGAGGCGGTGTGGCCGTCCCGGATCGCGAACACCCGGATGTCCCCCGCGCCCGCCAGCCGCTCGTGGCGTCCCCGGTACACCCCGTCCTTCCCGGTTTCCCCGACGGCGAAGACCTTCTTCCCGTCGCTGAGGAGCAGCCGCACTCCCGCCGCGGGCTCCTCCTTCCGCATGTCCTCCGCGAACACGAGGATCTCGCGCCGGCTCGACTTCACGATGAGGTCGAGGTCCGAGCGCACCACCAGGGTGGTGGCGGTGAGGTCCTCCTCGCTCACCACGAGCAGGCAGACGCCCGGTCCCGCCTCCAGGGGGACCTCGATCTCCATCTCGATGGGCCTGTACCGGGCGTAGCCCGGGACCTTCACCTCCCACTTCCGGTCGGGCTGGATGAGCCCCACGTCGAGACTCTCCACGTCGCCGGTTCCGTGGGTCTTCCGGAAGTAGGCTTCGAGGTCCAGGCGGTAACGCTCCACCGTGAGCTTCTCGATGTTGCGCAGCGTGAGCTTGACCCTCGGGGTTTCGTTCGTCCGGAACTTCCGTTCCGTCTCCAGGGTGAGCTGCTTCTTGGTGAGGATGCCGATGCGGTCCCGCGCCGCCCGGGCCCAGGGGCCCCACGTGAGGCGCCGGTAGCTCCGGAGGGCTCCCTCGAGGTCACCGAGCTTCTCCTCCCGGATCACCCCGATCCGGTAGAGGGCCAGGGAGGACTCGTCCGTCCGGGGGTACTTGCTCACGAGGCGGCTCCACTCCTCCACCGCCTCCCGGTAGGCTTCCGTCACCTCGCCGGCGGGGGCCTTCGCCTTCTCCAGCTCCCCGGCCCGGGCGTACCGGATCTGCCCGAGCGTGAAGAGGATCTGCCGCGCCCGGGGGTCCAGGGGGTACCTCCGCAGGAACTCCGAGAACTTCTCGCGGGCGAGGTCGACCTTCTTCTCCGCCACCGCGTCGACCCCCATGCGGAACGCGGCGTCCATGATGCTGCGCTGGGCGTCCGACCACCGGGAACCGTTCGGAAACCGCTTCACGTACTCCCGGAAGGCCTCGATCGCCCCCTCGTACTCGCGCTGGGCCAGGCGGATCTCCCCGATCCGGTACACGGCCAGCTTCGTCCACTCGTCGGCGAGCTCCGCCGCGCTCTTTCCGAAGTCCGGGAGCTCGGCCGTGGCCGCCTCCCCGGCGGGCAGGGAGAACGCCCGCCGCTCGGCGAAGTCCCGGTAGGCCTTCACGGCGTCGTCGGCCCGGCCGCGCACCCGGAGGCTCTCCGCGATCCAGAAGGCGGCCGCCACCGCCCGGGGATCGGTGGGATGGTCCTCGAGGAAGGTCCGGGCGGCGTGGACGCCCGCGTCCGGATCGTCTCCCCGGCGGTCGCCCAGGCGGTAGGTGGCGACGAGGGCGAAGTCCACGTCGGCCCGGCGGGGGGAATCGGCGGGGAGCAGCGCCCGGAGGTCCTCGAGGTTCCTCCGGGCGTCCCGGAAGCGCCCGGCCTTCTGCTGGGCCCGGGCCAGGAGATACCGGGCCTCGGCCACGTGCTTCCCCCGGGGGGGCGGGTTCTCCTTCTTCCGGTGCGCGAGCCGCGCGGCGCTGCCCACCGGACCCGTCCAGTCCGGGTCGAACTCGGCGAGCCAGGCGCGGAAGCCGGAGACGGCTCCCCCGTAGTCCTTCCCCTCGAGGGCGGCCCGCGCCTCCCGGAACATCACCTCGTCCCGGAGGTCCCGCCCGATCTCCATCTCCAGCACCTTGCGGTAGAGCTTCCGGGCCTTCCCGTAGTCCGGCTTCGGGGCGCCCGGGTCGTCCGGGTCGGGCTTCCGGGCCAGGGCGTCGGCGAACTCCACGATCACCCCGGCCAGGCGGTGCTTCCGCGCCCGGGCGAGGAGACGCCGGGCCTCGCGCTCCATGATCTCCTCCGCCGCCTTCATCCGGCGGAGCTCGCCCAGGGCCCGGGCCTTGAGGAAGAGGGCCTTCCGGAACCATGCGGAATCGGGGTGATCGGCGATCACCTTCTCCGCGGCGGCCAGGGCCTCGGCGTGCTTCCCGGCGTGGAGGGCGTCGAGGGCGGCGAGGTAGGCGGCCTCCCCGGGGTCCTTCGGCTCCGCGGCGGCGGGGAAGGCGGCGGCGGCCGAGAGGACGAGGACGAGAAGACTCGTGACGATGCGGGCGTTCATCGCAGCCTCCGAAGAGAGGGAACGGGATCTACCCCTATCGTACGAAGAACCCCCGGATTCGTTCCCCAGGGAAGGAACCATACGGAGGCACGAGCGATCTGTCACCTTCCTCCCGGCTGCCGCGTCCTCCACTTCCGCCGTCCCCGCGTCACCGCCCGCGGCGGTCCGGGGCGCTTCCCGGCGGCCTCTCACCGGTTCCCCGCCTCGGGAGCGCGGCCGCGGCGGCGGAAGCGGGGATGAAGGATACCCGCCCGCCCGCGGTGTCTCAGGCGGGGGGCCGGGCCGCGAGTTCCGCTCCCGGCTTGCGGATCTCGGCGTGCCGGGCCGCGTTCTCGCTCTCGTACGTCTCGAACCGGGCCCGGATGCGGGGCCAGGCGTCCGGGGGGAGGACCTGCCGCGACATCGGGTACGGTACCTCGTCCTCCTTCCGGATGTGGGCCCCGAGGAGGGCGGCGAACGAACCCGCGAGGGATGCGGCGCGGGCGCGCTCCTCCGGGCGGAGCGGTCCGGTCCCGCCGCCGATCTCGGCGAGCCGCCGGACGTGCGACCGGCCCTCCTCGTGCTCGGAGAGCATCACGGCGATGGGGCCCGCACCCGCGGGCAGACCGTGCTCCGCCAGGGCGGTGAAGAGAATCCTCTCCTCCTTTCCGTGGTGGGCCGTGTCCGCGAAGTCCCGGAAGAACTCCACGTACCGGAGAAGCTCCTCCCGGTCGTGCGCCTCCCCCGCCGCGAGCGCCCGCCCGTAGCGGGCCAGGGCCGCCAGCACCTCCTCGATCCGCCGGTGCTCCTCCATGAGAGTGTCGATGGGGTCCATGGTGCACCTCCGCGTACGTTCGCCCTCCCGTCTCGATCCGGCGCACCACCGAGGATCGCACCGGGAACCGGGGTGTACCCTGACCAAGGTCAAGCCCGGGCCGGTCGGGCGCGTGCCGCCGCCGGGGCCTGATCCGGGAAGCCGCCCGGGCTCTGACCCGAGCGGGGCGCGGGCCGGGCGGCGGTGGCCGCGGCCGAGGACGACTCCGAAGATGCCCTCGCCCGGGAACGTGTCCGGGAGGCCCCGGATGCAGCGAACCGCGGCCTCCGCCCCGTCCCTCCTCGCCGGACCGGAACGCTCGAGGGACTCCCGTCCCGTGGCCACCGGCCCTTGCGCATTTCGACCTCGGAAGAGGGAAAGGAGAACCGT
>JAOZQC010000345.1:0-2648 GCA_029932425.1 Planctomycetota bacterium
AGGCGGACCGCGTGGTGGCCATCTCCGAGGCGGTGGAGCGCCATCTCCGGAGGACCCTCCTCCTCGCCCCGCCGCGGGTGCGCCGCATCCTCTACGGGTACCCCGCCCCGGCCCCCCGCTCCCCGGAGGAGATCCGGGAGGCGCGGGCCTCGGTGCGGCGGGAGTTCGGTCTCCCCGGCGACTGCCCCCTCGCCCTCACCGCCGGCCGGCTCACCCGCCAGAAGGGGCTCTCCGACCTCCTCCGGGCGGCGGCCCTCCTCGCCGGGGCCCGGCCCGACGCCCGGTACGTGATCGCGGGCCGCGGCGAGCTCGGCGACGCCCTGCTCGCGGAGGCCAGGCGGCTCGGCGTCCTCCCCCTCGTGCGCTTCGCGGGCTTCCGGAGGGACGTGGACCGCCTGCTCGCGGCGGCCGATCTCCTCGTCCTCCCCTCCCACTGGGAGGGCTTCGGCATGGTGCTCCTCGCGGCCATGGCCGCGGGGCGTCCCGTGGCCGCCACGCGGGTGGGGGCCATCCCGGAGGTGGTGGAACACGGGGTGACGGGGATCCTCGTGCCGCCCCGGGATCCCGACTCCCTGGCCACCGCCGTCCTGAAGGTCCTCGCCTACCCCGAGGAGGCGGCCCGGATGGGCCGGGCCGGGCGCCGCCGCGTGCTCGAGGTCTTCCCCATCGAGCGGGCCGTCGAGGAGCACCGCGACCTCTACGAGGCCCTCCTCGCGGAGAAGCGGCGGCGGTGAGGAGCCTCGCGTGAAAGCCCTGATCGTCACCCGCGCGGGGATCGGGGGGGCGGCGCGCCACGTCCTCGACGTGGTGGGGGGCCTGGCCGGGCGCCACGAGATCACCGTGCTCGCCTCCCCGCTGGAGCGGCCGGGCTTCCTCGAGGAGATCTCCCGGGCCGGGGCCCGGGCCGTGCCCCTCCCCCTCCCCCGCGCCCCCTCCCCCGCCGCCGACCTCCGCGCCCTGGCCGCGGTCCGCGCGCTCCTCGCCCGCCGCCCGCCGGACGTGATCCACGCCCACACCGCGAAGGCCGGCGCCCTGGCCCGACTCGCCGCGCGCGGGGTCCCCGTCGTCTACTCGCCCCACGGGTTCTACCACCACTACCCCCACGCCCCCCGGGGGGCCCGCCTCGCCGCCCGGACCGCGGAACGGCTCCTCGCCCCGCGCACCGCCCTCCTGGCCCTCGCCGCGGCGTGGGAGAGGGAGGCGGCGGCGGGGGCGGGCCTCGCGCCCCCCGGGGGGACGGTGGTCATCCCCAACGGGGTGGCGACGAACCCCCTCCCGGAACGTCCGCTGCCCGGCCCCGAGCCCGTCGTCCTCATGGTGGGGCGCCTGGCCCCGCCCAAGGACCCCCTCGCCTTCCTGGCGGCGGCCGCCCGCTCGGCCGGGCCCGGGCGGTGGGTCCTCGCGGGGGACGGCCCGCTCCTCGGGCGCTGCCGCCGGGCGGCCCCTTCCCGGGCGGAGGTGCGGGGCCGTGTGGCGGACCCGGGCCGGCTCCTGGCGGGGGCCGCGGTGGCGGTCCTGGCCACGCGGTTCGAGGCCGCCCCCTACTTCCTCCTCGAGGCCATGGCCGCCGCGCGCCCGGTGGTGGCCGCCGACCTCCCCGCCACCCGGGAGATGCTGGGAGACGCGGGGGTCCTCGTGCCCCCCGGGGATCCGGGGGCCCTGGCCGCCGCCGTGGACCGCCTGCTCATGGACCCCGGGGCGCGGGCCGAGCTCGGCGCACGGGGGCGGCAGCGCGCCGCCGCCCGGTATCCCCTCTCCGCCACCCTCCGGGCCACGGAGGAGGCCTGGCGGCGCGCGCGGGGGCCGGCCGGGGGATAGGCCCGCATTTCCCCCTCGGGCGTGCGGGTGCCGGCGCCGGGGGGCTCCCGAAAACGGGCTTTCCCCGGAGCGCGGAGCCCGCGGTCCATCCCCGGCCGTTCTCGGGGAGGGGAGGAGGACGCGGGCCGGGTTTCCGAGGGCCCGGCCCTCAGGCCGGGACCCGCTCCTCGAAGAGGCGCGCCTTCCGGGAGGCGCGGCGGTAGCCGGAGATCCCCATCACGGTCACCGCGAGGCTGGCCAGGCCGAGCCCCCCGTCGAAGAGGGTCCACCAGGAGAGGCCGAACACCCGGAAGAACGCGATGCTCAGGGAGAGGAACGCCAGGCCCGTGCGCACCAGGGCGAGCTGGGTGCGCCCCTCGGCCAGGGCGGTGCGGACGTTGGAGAGCACGGTGCGCGTGCCGGCCAGGTGCGTCCGATCCCCCGCCAGCTTCGTCCGCTCCTCCGACAGGCCCGTTCGCTTCTCCGCCAGGGCGGTGCGGTCCTTGGCGAGCTTCGTCCTCCCCTCCGACAGCTCGGTGCGCCGGTTCGCGAGAGCGGTCCTCTCCCCGGCGAGCCGCGTCCGGTCCCCGGCGAGCTTCGTCCGCTCCTCCGAGAGCCGGGTGCGGTTCTCCGCCAGGCTCGTGCGGTCCTTCGCCAGGCTCGTCCGCTCCCCCGCCAGCACCGTGCGCTCCTTCGCCAGGGCCGTGCGCTCCCCGGCCAGGGTCGTCCGCTCCTTCGCCAGGTTCGTCCGGTCCCCCGCGAGCTTCGTGCGCTCTCCCGCCAGGGTCGTGCGCTCCCCCGCCAGCTTCGTGCGGTCCCCGGCCAGGGTCGTGCGCTTCCCCGCAAGCTTC
>JAOZQC010000345.1:2658-4397 GCA_029932425.1 Planctomycetota bacterium
TGCGCTGGTCGGCAAACCCCGTCCTCGAGCGGGCCAGGTCCGTCCGGCGAAGGGCCAGGTTCGTACGTTCCCCGGCCAGGCCGGTCCGTTCCCGGGCCAGGGAGGTCCGGATGTCGGACAGCTCGGTGGACCGGGTGGAGAGCCGGGTCTGCTCGCGGGCGAGGGAGGTGCGCTCCCGGGCCATGTCCGTCCGCTGGTCCGCGAGTCGGTTGGAGAGGGCGCTGTGCTCGAGGATCCGGGAGGTGGCGTCGGTACGGGCCTTCTCGAGACCGAAGATGGCCCGATCGGACTCCGCGGTGCTCTTCTGGATATCCAGGGAGTGCGCCAGCAAATCGTGGATCGACCTCAGGACCAGCAGGAGCCGCTCGTCGGAGATGTTGTCGCTCATGGTGCCTTCCTTCCCGTCAGGGCTCTCGCCCGGCGCCGCCGCGGCGGCGCGGAGCGATCATTCCACGTTCCACCCTCCCCGGTCCGGATCGAAGGCCGATCGGTATCCGGGCTCGTACTCCACCTCCTCGACCCCGGGAACGGACCGGGCGATCTCCCGCACGGTCTCGAGCTCCGAGTCGTCGAGGAAGGGACCCACCAGCCGGACCCCCTCCGGCTTCACGACGGCCGCGATCTCCAGGTGGGACGTGCGCGGATCGGTGACCAGCGCCGCCTCCACCCCGGTGGACCGCCGGAGCCGCTCCACCTCGGCCCGGGACTCGGCCGTGGGCTGCAGGTCCTCCTCCTCCAGGATGTCCTCGAGGATGCCGCAGGCGGTGTCGAGCGTCAGGTGCTCCAGGTTCAGGCACACGTCGTAGAGGAGGGGGTTCCGGATGTCGCGCGCGTAGATGAACCTCGCCCAGCGGACGCGGGCATCGTCCGCCTCCGCGATGGTCCGCCTCGCCTCTTCCTCGTCGCAACCCCGGTGCTCGATCACCGCCGCCACGCGCATGGCGAGGGGAGCGTTGATCCGGACCCGGACGAAGTGCCGCACGGGGGGCACGAGCAGGTGCCCCGAGTGCCCGTGGTAGACCAGGGGATCGTCGCCGATCTCCTCCAGCAGAGCCTTGCGCATGAGCACCAGGTAGGGCCGCCTCCGCTCGCAGAAGCGGTCGTAGTCCGCGAGCGCCTCCGTCAATTCCTTCACCACCCGGCTCGCGAGCTCCCCGTACCCGTTCACGGTCCGCACCAGGTCCTCGCGGGAGATGCACCGCACGTCCCTCCGCCGCCGGAGCGTCTCCAGCAGCCGGCGGACGCCGGACATGGTGCCCCTCGAGATGAACACGACCGTCATCGCTCCCCGCCTTTCCGCTCCAGGTCCGCCGCACGTGCCCCGCCCGCCCGCACCGTTCGGCCCGTTCCGGAAGGCTAGCCCGCATTCCTCATCAGGACGCACGGTTTTCGCCGGATCTCGCCGCCCACGGCGGTGTTGCGCCTCGTCCTCGACCCGCAAAGGGGTCGACTCCTCGTCGCGCCTGGCCCTGGACGCCGATCTCTCGCCGAAAACAGCCTGGAGTGGACCAGGGGTTCCGCCCTCCGATGAATCCCTGTTCCTGCCCCCGGCTTGGAGGCATCACCCGCACGCCGGATGAGGAATGCGGGCTCCAGCGCAGCGGCTCCGCGGCCGCCACGGGATCCGGGCTCGCCGGGCCCCCGGCCCGCCGGTTCCCTGCGGCGGGCGTCGCGGGGATCGGGGCGGAGGGGGGGCCGCGGGGGGAGGGCCGGGACGGTGACAAACCGGTCCCGCCTCC
>JAOZQC010000346.1 GCA_029932425.1 Planctomycetota bacterium
ACTCAGGATCGCGGAGACCCGGGCCAGGTCCGCGAGCGAGTTCACGCCCCGGACCGAGGAGGGGTCCGCGGCCCGCACCACCTCCACCCGCTCCCCCTTCCCGAGGAGGATCTCCGGCACGTCGGTGAGGTAGAGCTCGGCCTGGGCGTTCTCCGCCCGGAGGCGCGCCAGGGCGGGCCAGAGCGTCCCCGCCCGGAAGGCCAGGATCCCGGTGTTCACCTCCCGGATCCGCCGTTCCGCGGCGCCGGCGTCCCGGTCCTCCCGGATCCCCATGAACCGCCCCTCCCCGTCGCGCAGGACCCGGCCGTAGCCCGCGGGGTCCGCCACCTCCACGGTGAGGATCGTGGCCGCCGCCCGGCGGCGCCGGTGCGTGGAGAGCACCCGGCCCAGCTCCGCCCCCGTAACCAGGGGGACGTCGCCGGGGAGGACGAGGATCGTGCCCTCGTGCCCCGCGAGGGCGGACCGGGCGGCCCGGACGGCGTGGCCGGTGCCGCGCGGCCGGCGCTGCACGACGATCTCCACGCCGAGGCCCTTCAGGGCCGCCTCCACCTCCCGGCGCCCGTGTCCCACCACCACCAGGACCCGGGCCGGCCGCCGCGTCCGCGCGGCCTCCACCACGTGCCGGACGAGGGGCCAGCCGGCGAGATCGAAGAGGACCTTCGGCCGATCGCTCCTCATCCTCTTGCCCCGGCCCGCCGCCAGGATGACGACGGCCAGGTCGCTCGGAGATCGTTTCGCCATGGGAGACTCTTCGCGGGTCAGGGGTCCGGTGGCTACCCGGCGAGGATTCGAACCTCGAATCGCAGGACCAAAACCTGCTGTGTTGCCAGTTACACCACCGGGTAGCCGGGATTCACGGGAAAACCCCTGCGGATACTCGACGAACCGGAGGGAGTCAAGCATTTCGCAGCCAGCGGCGGACGAGAGCGAGGGCCACGTTCGCGGCGAGACGCCGCACGACCCGCCGGTCGCCGGGGAAACGCCGCCGCGTGGCCGAGGTCCCGTCCGGGGCGGCCACCGCGAAGTGTACCAGACCCACCGGCTTCTCCTCCGAGCCTCCTCCGGGCCCCGCGACGCCCGTCACCGAGACGCCCAGGGTCGCCCCCAGGCGAGCCCGCACGCCCTCCGCCATCTCCCGGGCCACCGGCTCCGAGACCGCGCCGTGGGCGGAGAGGGTCGAGGCGCGAACCCCCAGGAGGTCCCTCTTGACGGCGTCCGCGTACGCCACCACCCCGCCCGCATAGTGGGCGGAGATGCCGGGCACGTCCGTGAGGAGCTTCCCCACCAGGCCGCCCGTGCAGGATTCCGCGGTGGCGAGGACGGCCCCCCGCCGGGCGAGGAGGAGGGCCACGGACCGGGGGAGGTCCGGCGCCTCGAGCGCGATCTTCCCCAGCCGGCGCCGGACCTCCTCCGCCCGCCGGGCCACCCGCTCGCGGCCGCCCGGCCCCTCCGCCTCGAGGTGGATCCGGATCACGCCGCTCTCGGCGGTGAGCCCCAGGCGGACGTCCCGGCGGGGCCAGAGGTCGGCCAGCGCCTCGTCGACCCGCGCCTCCGGCCACCCGAAGGCGGCGATCGTCTCGCGGGCGGCGGCGCCGCCCCCCCGCTCCCGGAGGACGGGCCGCACCGATTCGTCGAACATGCGCTCCATCTCCCCCGGGACCCCGGACAGGAAGAAGAACTCCGCCCGCCCGATCGCCATCCGCATCCCGGGCGCGGTCCCCAGGGGGTTCGGGAGGGGTTCCGCCCCCTCCGGGAGCCGGGCCTGGACCCGGTTCCCCGGGATCCGCGGGAGGCCCCGGGCCGCGAGCCTCGCCTCGATCTCCTCGAGGAGGTCCGGCCGGAAGACGAGCCCCACCCCCGCGGCCCGGGCGGCGGCCTCCCGGGTGAGATCGTCCTCCGTCGGCCCCAGGCCCCCGGTGACCACCACCAGGTCGGCGCGCGCCCCCGCCTCCGCGAAGGCGGCGGCCAGGGCCTCGAGGTCGTCCCCCACCGTGGTGTGGCGGGTGCGCGCCACCCCCTCCTCCGCCGCCCGCCGCGCGATCCAGGGGGCGTTCGTGTCGGGGGAACGCCCCCGCACCAGCTCGTCCCCCGTGCTGATCGTCTCCAGCTCCATCCGCTCACACCGAGAAGAGGATGTTCAGGATGTCGCCGTCGCGGACCACGTAGTCCCGGCCCTCCGTGCGGTAGGTTCCCGCCTTCCGGGCCGCCGCGTAGCTGCCCGCGGCCCGGAGATCCTCCACCGCCAGCACCTCCGCCCGGATGAACCCGCGGGCCAGGTCGCTGTGGATCCTCCCCGCCGCGGCCACCGCGGTCTCCCCCCGGCGGAGCTCCCAGGCCCGGGCCTCCTTCTCGCTGGCGGTGTAGAAGCGGATGATCCCCATCGCCTCGAGGATGTCGTCGAGGAGGCGGGAGAGGTGCAGCTCCTCCACGCCCAGCTCGGCCATGAACTCCTCCCGGTCCGGGGGCTCGAGCTCCAGGAGGTCCGCCTCGAGCTTGACCCGGAGCTCCCGCCGGGCCTCGAAGGGCCCCTCCACCGCCTCCGCCGCCCCCTCCCCCCCCTCGTCGGGAAGGTTCACGAGGAGGAACCAGGGCTTCAGGGTGAGCAGGGAGTAGCCGCCCAGCGTCCGCTCCTCCTCCGGGGAGAGCCGCTGGTCCTTGACCGGGATCTCGTCCTCCAGCGCGTCCCGCACCCGGGCCAGGAGCTCCAGCTCCCGCCGCTCCTCCTCCCGCCGCGGCGTGGGCTTCGTCACGGAGACCTCGAGCTTCTCCACGCGGCGCGTCACCACGTCGAGGTCGGCGAGGATCAGCTCCGCGGCCAGGTCCGCGGCGTCCCGCGCGGGGTCCGGCCGCTTCCGCTCGTAGTGGTACGCGTCGGTGGAGAACCCCCGCACCACCAGGACCAGCCCCTCCACCTGGTCCCGGACGGCGGCGAGACGGGCCCCGCGGGGCCGGAGCCCGGGGAAGTCGTGGAGGGTGAAGGAGAGGGGGGTCACTTTCCGCGACTTCCAGATCCCGGCCAGGAGCCGGAGGGTCTCGTCGTCCTCCGCGTGCACGGTGGCCACCCGCACCGCGTCCGGCCCGGGTCCCCCCGTGCCCCGCCCCCCCGCCAGGGCGTCGAAGAGCGTGCTCTTTCCCGATCCCGCCAGGCCCACGATCCCGATCCTCACGCCGCCTTCCTCCCCCGCGTCGCGAGCCGCCCCAGCAGGATCCCCCCCTCGTAGAGCAGCACCACGGGGAGGCTCACCAGGACCAGCGTGGCCGCATCCCCGGTGGGGGTGAGCACGGCGAGGACCGCCACCGAGCCCACGATGAAGTGCCGCCGGTACTTCCGGAAGAAGGCGGTGCTGATGATGCCCGTGGAGATGAAGAAGAGCATGATCAGGGGAAGCTGGAAGACGATGCCCATGATCACGGACATCACGATGTAGAGGGAGAGGTAGCGGGACACCTGGGGTACGTACTCGATGACGCGGTCCGCGGTCTCGATCCCGAAGAGGTGGGGCCGGGTGCCGAAGTCGAAGAGGAAGCGGAGCGCGGTGGGCATCACCAGGAAGTAGAGGAACGCCACCCCCCCCAGGAACAGGAGGTACGAGAGGGGGGCGAAGATCCGGATCCAGCGTTTCTCGTGGGGGTAGAGACCGGCCGCGATGAAGCCCCAGATCTCCCGGGCCATGAGGGGGGAGGCGATGACCAGGGAGGCCACCAGGGCGAGCTTCAGCCAGGTGATGAACCCTTCCGACGGCCCCAGGTACTGGAGCCGGGGGGTCCGGTACCCGAGCTCCTTCAGCACGAGATAGGGCTGCCGGAGGATCGCCCCCATGATGTAGTCGTTGAAGATCAGGCAGAGAACGAGGGCGCCGGCCAGGTAGAGCAGCGAGCGGATCACCCGGGAGCGGAGCTCCTCCAGGTGCTCGGCCACGGTCATGCGGCGGCCTTCCGGCCCGGCCTCGTCCCGGGGCACGACGGTCCCCCCGAGGGCGGGGCCGGGCGCCGCGGCGGGCCCTTCCCCGCCGCCCCCGCCGGAGCCGCTCCGCTCCGGGTCCCCGCCGGGACCGCCGGGGGCGCCCTCCGGGTTCCGCGTCTCGTCCGGGCCGTTCACGGGCCCGTTATGTCATGCCCGGCGGGGACGGTCCAAAAAACAGCGCCGGCCCGGGCGGCGGGGCCCGGACCGGCGCGGCAATCGGGTCGCCGGAGAGGAGACGCTAGTAGCGCAGGAAGAGGGAGAGCTGCTTCTCGGTGATCACCGCGATCCCGAGCTCCATGGCGTACTTGTAGGCATCCGTGTCCCGGAGGTTCTCCTCCTTGCTGGCGGGCTCGCCGAGCACGAGGTAGTCCGTGTCGATCCCCACCGCGTCGTCCACGTGGGCC
>JAOZQC010000347.1:0-3761 GCA_029932425.1 Planctomycetota bacterium
CGCGGGGGCCGCGGGGAAGAGGGCCAGGGCGGCTGCGAGGGCCGGCAGCAGGATGCGGTACGACATGTCTTTCTCTCCTTCGGCCCAGGGGGCCGGGTGTTCCGGAGGGGGGCGCCTCCTCCGGCCCCCGCGAGGACCGGCCTCGCCCCCTCCCGCTCAGCGGGATCGCCCTCCCTCCGGGGCCAAAACGGGTATGTCCAGCGCGTAGGCGCGTACGTTCCACCAGCGGGCGAGGGAGCGCGGGGCCGTCCCCTCCCGGGTGCGGGCCGCCAGGCGGGCGAAGGCCCGCCCCGCGGCGGCCGCCAGGCGGGGATCCGATGCTTCCGCGGCCGCCGCCAGGAGCGCGACGCCGGCCCGGCCCCCCAGGGCCCCGAGCTGCAGGGCGGCCCGGGGGGCGTCCTGCGGGGCGCCCCGCGCGAGGATCTCCCCCGCACGGGCCGCCCTGGCTCCCGCCGCCTCGTCCCGTTCCCCGAGCGAGGGGCGCGGCTCCCGGTTCCCCCCCACCAGCACGGTCCTCTCTTTCCGCCTCGCGAGCAGGGTGCGGGCGGCCGCCAGGGCCGATCCGCCGGGTTCCCGGCAGGCGGCGCGGAGGAGCGGCAGGAGGAGGCGCCGGGCGTCCCGCCCCTCCCGCTCCGCGGCGTCCCGGGCCGCGGTCTCGATCTCGCCTCGGTCCACGGCCCCGCCCTCCCGCAGGCAAAGCCCCAGGGCGGCCAGGCGCACCCGGGGGTCCGGGTCGCGCCGGGCGGCGGCCGCGTCCCCGGGGCCGCCCAGGGCCAGGTGGGCGCCGGCCCGCACCGTGGGGTCCTTCCGGGAGAGCAGCGCCAAGACCTCCCGGCGGGCGCGGGGCCACTCCCCCGGCGGCAAGAGCACGGGGAGGTCCGCGCCCAGGGCCTGGAGGGAGGCCGGCCGATTCGGGGCGCAGAGCTCGCGGGCCACGGCGAGCAACTCTCCAGGCCGGGCGGCCCCCGCCGCCGCCTTGAGCACCCGGGCCGCCAGCGCCGCGGGGGGGGACGTCCCGGCGCGGAGGCGCTCCCCCAGGGCCGCCAGGGCCCGGTCGGGGGCGGCCTGGGCCAGGAGCTCCCAGGCTCGGCGTCGCACCAGTGGGAAGCGGTCCCGGATGGCCTCGCGAGCGACTTGCAGGAGCTTCTCGCTGTCGGGGGAGGGGAGGACCCCCAGGGTTGCGAGCTGCTGGAGTGCCCGCAGGGCGTCGGCCCGCACGTACCCGGAGGGGTGCGAGAGGAGACGGAAGAGCGGGTCGGCGCTCCCCGCCTCCCGGAGGAGCCCCACGGCCAGGCGGATCTCCGCCGGGGCGGGATCCGCGGCGAGCAGGGCCTCCACCCGGTCCGCGTAACGCCGGAAGTCCACCCGGGAGCGCCGGGTCCACAGGACCTCCAGGGCCGCTTCCCGGAGGGGGCCCGGGGCGCGGGAGAGAGCGCTCCCGAGGAAGGGCGTCGCCTTCCCGGCGTCCGCGGCCCCCAGGTACCGGAGGGCCGCCGCCCGCAGGACCTCGGGGCGGTCCGCACCGGCCAGGATCGCCGCCGCCTCCGTCTCCAGGCCCCCGAGACTCCGGGCGGCGAGGGCGGCGAAGGCCCGGGCCCGGTCCGCGGCGGGGCCCTCGGCGGCCCCGGCGCGGAGGAGGTCCGCGGACTCGGGATCCCGCCTTCCCGCCAGGAGGTCGTCCGCGATCCGGGCCGCGTCGGGGTCCTCCGCGCGCCGGAGCACGCCGAGCACCCGCGGAGACACGGGGGTCCCGGCGAATTCCGCTTCCGCGGCGGCCAGGGCCCGGAGGAAGGGGGGCCGGGCGGGATCCGAGGCCAGGCGGGCCAGGGGAGGGCCCGCCCGCGGTCCCCGGGCGCGGGCCAGACCCTGCACCCAGGCCTCCGCCACCGCCGGCTCGGGGCCGAAGGCGGCGGGCCCCGCGTCACCGAAGGAGGGATCCAGCTCGAAGAGCGCCCGCACCACCGCGGCCCGCACCGTCACCGGGAGAGCGGGGTCCCCGAGCCGCCGGAGCCCGGGCACGGCGCGCGGGTCGCCGAGATCGGCCAGGAGCCACACCGCCAGGCCCCTCTGCCAGGCCGGGAGGCGCGGATCGGCGGCGGCCCGGAGGAGGTTGTCCGTGGCGGATCCGCTCCGCCCCGCGAGGTGCCTCGCCGCCTCCCTCTCGCGATCCGTGAGCCGGGCCGGGCGGCGGAAGGGGAAGTAGGGGGCGGACCCCGCGGGGCCGGTGTCGCGCCAGCCTCCTCCCCGCCGGAGGACCGCCTCGTACCCCGGGGGAAGGAGGGAACCGTCCCGGCTCACGGTGGAGCCCAGCACCGCGTGCACCGTGACGCGCGAGGCGAAGATGGGGGAGGGCTCCGCGAAGGCGGAGGTGGAGCCGAGCAGGCGGAAGGAGGCCCGGCGGGCCTCCCGGGTCCGCTCGGTCACCCAGGCGAGGGCCTCCGCCTTCCGCTCGGGGATCACCTCGAACTCCGTCACCGCCCCCGGCCGGACCGCCTGTTCCCCGGTCACCACCTCGAGGTCCCGCCCGCCCCGGCGCTCCACGTTCACGGTGCCCCGGCCCAGGTAGAGGTGGATCCCCCGCTCGTTCCCGTCGAAGCCCACGCAGGCCGGGCCCCGGACGGCGACCTCCCCCGCGTCCCCGAGATCGAGGACGGCCCGGGCGCCGGGGAGCAGGACCAGGACCTCGCCGGGGCCGATGCGGGGCTCCGCGGCCGATCGGACCACGAGCCCCTCCTCGTCCGACCAGGTGAGGAGAGGGGCGCCCCGAAGACGGTCGAGGCGCCCCAGCCACCTCGGTTGCTCTCCAAGAAAACGGGCCACCGCCGCCACCAGGACCACCGCCGCCGCGGCCGCGATCGCGGTCCGCGCGAGGGTGCGGCGGATTCGGGGGGTGGGGCGGACCATCCGATCCCTGCGGATGGCGTCGAAGATCCGGGCCTTCAGCTCGTCGGGTCGCTCGGGCCGCAGTCCGTCCCGTCCGGCGAGGAGGAGGAGGTTCCGCCGCGCCTCCTCCTGCATCCGGAGGAACCGAGCGCGGCACCGGGGGCAGCGCCGGATGTGCCGGAGCCGGAGGCGATCGGACCATCTCCGCGCCCGGCCCTCGGCCAGGGCGTACAGCACCCGTTCGGGGGGACACCGCATGGCGCACGACCCTCTCTCAGGAGGGCTACGTACGCGGGAACGCCAGGCGAAGCTGCCGCCGGGCGGCGGCGATGCGGCGGGAGACGGTGGAGCGCGCCATCCCCAGGATCTCGGAGATCTCCCGGACGCCCTTTCCCTCCAGGTAGTGGAGGGTGAGCAGGCGGTGATCCTCGGGGCTGAGCCGGTGCAGCGCCTGCCGGAGGAGCCGGAGCTCCTCCTCCCGGAGGAGGCGGTCCTCCGGCGGCTCGGCCGCCGGTTCCCCCGGCAGCGGGACGGGGCTGCGGGCCCGCTCCTCCGCGAGGCGGGCCACCACCCGGCGGGTGGCGCCCATCACCCAGGCCGTGGGGAATTCGGGCCGGGTCCCGCGCTCGAGCGACCTCGCGATGCTCAACCAGACCTCCTGTGCCGCGTCGCACGCCAGGCTGTGGTCCCGGAGTCGTCTCCGGGCCTCGGCGTACACCACTTCGCCGTAGAGCTCGTAGAGCCGTTCCAGGGACGGGCCTTGCCCGTCCCCGCCTCCGGCACGACCCTCGCGTCCGGAGGGGCTCGTCCGCATACGTGCCCCGGACATGGAAGAGGGGCCGGAATCGGCGGAGTGTCCCACACTTTTTGAGATTTTT
>JAOZQC010000347.1:3771-4357 GCA_029932425.1 Planctomycetota bacterium
TCGATCCCGACGCCTTGGCCTACATCGCCCGCCGGGTGGGGGTGGTGACGGCGGGGCGGGGAAGGGGGGAATCGGGGGAGGGAGAGGCGCGGCTATTCCTCTTCCGCAGCAGACGGAAAACCCTCATCCGTCTCCTTCCTCTCCTTCTTCAGGTCGTCGAGAATCCGAGAGACGCGCACCGCGCCCTCCACCGCCTCATCGTACCGGAATTCGATGATCGGTGTCACCCGTGTATGCATGGCATGGGCGATCCGGCTCTGGATGTGACCCCGGGCGTGCTCCAGGGCGTGGGCCGTCTTGGAGCGGTCGCTCTCCGAGCCCACCACGGAGTAGTAGATGATCGCGTGGCGGAGATCCCGGGAGAGCCGGACCCGGCTCACGGTCACGAAACCCAGCCGGGGATCGGAGAGCTCGTAGAGGATCACCTCGCTGGCCCGCCGCTGCACGAGCTCCGTCAGCTTCTTGAGCTTCACGTCCTTCATGGGTCGCCCCGTCCACCTTTCCCAGCGGGGCGGACGATCCGCCCCGGAGCTCCCCGGGGGCCGGCCGGCGTTCGGGAACGCCCGCTCCCGCCCGCGCGCCCGGC